>JBJEWN010000139.1:0-3797 GCA_051885075.1 Bullifex sp. | reverse complement strand
TTGAGTAGGTTCCCGGAGCAACTCCGGCCCTCATCTCATCACGTCTGATGTCAGCTTCTATCTTCCGTTTTTTCAGTTCATATGCCTTTTCGATTGCAGTCAGTGCAACTATGCCGAGCACTACGATCAATACTATCTGAACGGCCATCACATCCTTCCTTTCTTCAGAGCCTCAAGCTCTTTCTCGATCTCTTCCTGTTCCTCAAGATCCCGGAACTTATCCGCAGTGGACTTTGAAGGTCTGTTCAGCTCGTTCTCCGCATTGATCCTGTCAATGATCGATTCAAGATCATCAAAGTGGCTTTCCGTATTTCTCTTAAGCCTCTCGTTTGCCAGTGCCTCGGCTTCAGCAGCCCTTGCTTTTTCCTGCAGGCCCTTAAGCTTGAGCTTTGCCTGTGAGAGCTTGTCTTCCAGCTGATTGATCTCGGCCTTGGACTGGTCGATGATCTCTGCATAGGAAGAAAGATCCTTCATCATGGAAGAAAGGGTTTCAAGTTCCTTCTTCTTCTCGATCAGGGCATCCCTTGCCAGATCATCCCTGCCCTTATCCACCGCAAGTTCCGCTCTTGACTGCCAGCGGTTTATCAGTGCCTTCTGCTCCTCAATCTTACGCTCCAGTCTGATACGGGATGCCATGCGTGCCGCACAGTTGCTCTTGAGCTCGATCAGGGTGTCTTCCATCTCCTGCATCATCAGCTTAAGCATCTTCTCAGGATCCTCTGCCTTATCAAGCAGGGCGTTTATGTTCGCATTGACTATGTCCTTAAACCTGGAAAAAACTCCCATATGTTCCTCCGATTATCTTTCAGTTTGTCACGGTAACAGTAAGCAGGAAACGTGCCAACCTTTCGGTAGTTATTATAATACATTATGTATTAAGAAAATATAAGTAAATGTAATGTAAAAACACACTTAATTGGTTCTTTTTGCCTTGGTGAAAAACCCCACCTGTGGTAAAATCCCCCACATGGAGAATATACGCGACAGTCTGCAGAAGGGTATCGGAGAGAGTGATGTTTATCTGGAATTCCAGGATAAGCTGTCACGTGTTGCCAAAGTGGACCGTTCCGTTCTCATCATCGGGGAACGCGGAAGCGGTAAGGAACTGGCCGTCCAGAGGATTCATTACCTCTCCCCCAGATGGCAGAAAAACCTGGTGGCGGTAAACTGTGCGGCGCTTCCGTCCTCACTGCTGGAAAGCGAACTCTTCGGCTATGAGCAGGGAGCCTTTACCGGAGCCACGAAGACAAGGAAGGGCAGGTTCGAGGAAGCGGAAGGCGGAACCCTGTTTCTGGATGAGATCGGTCTCATCCCGCTTGAGGTTCAGGAAAAGATTCTCCGTGTCGTCGAATACGGCACATATGAAAGGGTAGGCTCCTCCGTAACCCATGAATGCAATGTAAGGATTGTGGGTGCAACCAATGCCGATCTTCAGCAGCTGTGCAGGGAAGGGAAGTTCAAGGAGGACCTTCTTGACCGCCTGAGCTTCGAAGTGCTCTTTCTTCCTCCATTAAGGGAAAGGGGGGATGACATTCTCCTGCTTGCCCAGTACTTTGCATCGAAGATGGCGATGGAGTGCGGCCATGACACGCTGCCCACGCTCTCGGACCATGTCGTTGAGGAACTGATGAACTATCCATGGCCTGGAAACGTCAGGGAACTTAAGAACGTCATAGAGCGTGCAGTGTACAGGAACGACTCATCACTCATCACGGAAGTTGATTTCAATCCGTTTAAAAATCCCTTCAGAAAGCCTTCGGAGCCGAAGATTGAAGAAAATGACAGGCCTGAAGTGAAGGAAGAAGCACCTGGAAAGGCAATGGGGCTGGAAGCGATGCCGCTTAAGGATTTCGAACTTGCCCAGAGTCAGCTGGATGTTATCTTTTTATCCCGTGCCCTTAATGAGGCAGGGGGAAACCAGAAGAACGCAGCAGAGCTGTTAGGGCTTACCTATGATCAGTTCAGGGGCCTTTACAGGAAGTACAAACATCTGATCAGATAGCTTTCTTAACCGCGACGCGGCATCTTTTCCTGAAGAATGCAATGCCGTATACAAGGATATCGGAAATACCTTCCTGTCGGAAGCGCCCGGGATAATTTCTTTCCTCTGCCTGGATGATAGCTTTTTCGGCATATCTTTCCATATCCTTCAGTGAGTCACTGTATTTCACTTCAATGACAATGCCCTGATCGGGATCATCCGTATAAATCATCAGATCTGCAAATCCGTCTCCTGATTCCGCATTCGATCTGCAGAGCCACGTGCTTCTGCCTGCAAGGAGTCCGGGCAGCATGCCATGGTAAAAATTTTCTTTCCTGCCATGAGGAGCATTTGTATCAAGGATGCTTATTGTTCTGGAAAGCAGGGAATTCAGAAGAGTTTCAACCTGTTCTGCATTACCATCCTTAAGTGCCGCCGCAATATCCGATGAAAGATTGTCCTCCTCAATGAGTGACTCGGAAAACCAGGTACTGATCTGAGAAGCAAAAACTTCACGTATTTCCCTGTTCGGAATGCGCAGACGGAATCTGCCGTTTTCCGGCTTCCCTTCAATTGTCAGATATCCCGTTACGAACATTATGCTCCAGATATTGTCGATACTGCTCTCCATGTCACGGTAGGTCAGTTCCATGCATATTCTCTTTTCAACTGATTCACCTGCCATAAGGGATTCAATTTCATCCCTTGTTTTGCGGTCCGCTTTATCGATGAATCTCCGGACAATGTCATTCCCGCTGGTATTAATCCAGAATGGCTGCAACTCATCATGAGGATTAACTGTCAGTTTCTTGACGGCACATATCACATCCCAGGGACAATATATTTCACTGGATCCGAACCGGTACCCGTCGTACCAGTTTCTTATATCATCATTACGCCCTTCGAGACCGTAGAAAATCAGCATATTCCTGACTTCCTCATCCGTGAAGCCGAAATACTCATCATGACGTTCGTCTATTATTGTATTGGCATCCAGGTTATTGATTCCCGTGAATATGCTTTCCTTTGATACCCTCATGCAGCCGGTCAGAACGGAAAAGAACAGGTTTCTGCTGGACTTCAATGCATTACCGAACAGCCCTCTGATAAAGCTGACCATATCATCGTAATATCCGCTGATGTATGCTTTATCCAGAGGGACATCATATTCGTCAATCAGGATGATTACCTTTGAGTTATAGTGAGTGGCAAGTATTTCCGTGAGGCCCTTAAGTATGTTCCTGTATTCTTCAGGTGAGGCTGAGAGATCGGAGAAGGATGCAAGATACGGTTTTTCCTCCTCAGACAGATTTTCATCCCCGATTCTGCTCCTGATTCTCCTGACTTCATCCCTGAAGAGGATTTTCAGCATGCTGAATGCAGAATCAAAAGACAGCCCTTCTATGCTTTTCAGGGAAATATATATTACCGGGAACTTTCCCATATACTGTGTGCAGATCTCTTTGCATTTCATTATATTCAGTCCTTCGAATACGGATTTATCCGTATCGGTATCAAAGAACTGATAAAGCATGGAAAGAATCAGGCTCTTCCCGAATCTTCTGGGTCTGGTGAACAGGTTCACTTCGGACCAGGACGAAAGGAGGTCTCTTATCATCAGGGTTTTATCAACGTAATAAAAATCTTCCCTGATAAGCTTTTCAAAGTCATCTATGCCAACCGGCAGCTTTTTATCCTGCAACGGAAACTCTCCTCCTTATCGTTATTCTGTATATATCATTATAGCAGTTTCCAATAATACTAAAGAGTGGAAAGTTGAACGCTGAATCAGTCAAAGGAATCAAAAAAACTGTAA
>JBJEWN010000138.1:0-3805 GCA_051885075.1 Bullifex sp. | reverse complement strand
GTGCTTGAGCACATGATACCTGACGGTTCCATTGAAGGCTTTCACATCTTCTTCCCGGATCCCTGGCCGAAGAAAAAACATCACAAGAGGAGACTCATCCAGAGTGATCTTGTTTCGCTTCTTGCACGCAAGCTTAAAACAGGAGGATATCTCTATCTTGTGACAGACTGGGAGGAATATGCAGCGTGGATGATGGATATCCTTGAAAAGGAGCCGCTGCTGGAAAACCCTTATGATGGGTATGCTCCTCCACGTCCATGGAGACCCACGACCAAGTTCGAGCAGAAAGGTCTTGATAAGGATTACAGGATAAATGAGCTCTGGTTCGTGAGAAAACAGCAGGCAGCGCAGAATCATTGATCTTATGCGGCTTTTCCCGAAACGGTGAGCTTTGCAGAATAACAGGGGACGGTCATCCGTCCCTTTTTGCTTTCCCGCAGAAACATAAAAGAAGCTGTTTTCCTTCCGGTTCATTCAACTATCATGAATGATGATCTGAAGCACTGACGTGTTTGATGTCATTTCTGCTGTTCTCTTGACGCAGTGTTATCATGTTGATATCATTTTGATATCAACTCTTTGAGGAGGGCTTATGATCACATTCAGAGAGATCACGAAAGCTTATAAAGAAGGCGTAAAGGCTGTGGACGGTCTCAGCCTTGAACTGAAGGAAGGCGAGATATTCGGCTTCCTTGGTCCGAACGGTGCCGGGAAATCAACAACGATCAAAATGCTTGTCGGAATACTGTCACCGACATCCGGTGAGATACAGTATAACGGAAAAGACATCAGAGAGGATCCGGTTGCCTTCAAGAGGGTGCTGTCCTATGTCCCTGATGAACCGAAGTTTTATCAGAAACTTACAGGATATGAATACCTGAACTTCATCGCCGATATTTTCGGGGTCAGTGAAACGGAGAGAAGAACCGTGATAACAAAGTATGCCGACCTTTTCGGTCTTAAGGATGCCCTTTCCGATCAGGTGAGTTCATACTCCCACGGTATGGGGCAGAAGCTTTCCCTTATGGCAGCACTCATACATAACCCGAAAGTAATCGTACTTGATGAACCTATGGTCGGACTCGATCCCAAAGCATCGCGTGAGGTCAAGGATATAATGAGGGAACTTGCAGATAACGGTGCCATCGTCTTCTTCTCAACCCATGTGCTCGAGGTCGCTGCAAATGTCTGTGACAGGGTAGGTATAATAAACAGGGGACATCTCATTGCCGAGGGAAGGGTTGATGAACTTCTGCATGGAGATTCAACACTTGAGGATTTCTTCCTGGATGTTACGGAGGAGGCCTGAATTGCTTAAAACTCTGGTAAAGACTTACTTCAGGGGTAACGGCGGGCTTTCGATCATCCAGTCCCTGAAGAATTCATCAAGGAAGAAGGGCAGGAAAGGCGTTTCAGTAGCCAGTTACATTGGCATTGCATATCTGGCTCTTCTTTACATGTGGATCATTTACACGGGTTTCATGACTCAGCTGAAGATCTCCGTGAGCTATGCCCTTGCTGCGATTCACCAGGTGGGGCTTATGCTTTCAGTCTTCTTCACGCTTACGAGTGTGGACAACATTCTGGTGAAGGGGAGTGACCTGGATACCCTCCGCTCCCTTCCGATACCTCAGAATACACTGACCTTTTCACGGTTTGTCATTCTGTATACCGAAACATTTACCGAAACACTCATAGTTTTTCTGCCTTTTGCCGCCGCAGCCCTGATAAACACCAGGTTTTCACCTGTTTTCTACCTGCTGCTTTTAACTGATGCACTGGTTCTTCCGCTTTTCTCCGCTTTTTTCATGGGTGTTTTCTCCTATCTTGCTGCCATGAACAGGGTAATGAAAAGACTGAAGACGGTTCTCATCTATGCGCTTTCATTTCTGGTGATCTGGTATATGCTAAGGGTGCTTGGCGGTGTAAGCGGTCCTGAAGGCAATATGGTGCTGAAGCTTGAAGAAAAAAGTATCGTTACTTCATCTGATCTTGCGTTTTTTGCAGTAATCGTCTCAATTCTGCTTCTGTCTTCAGCGATACTCCTTTTTGTCTGCGTGAAACTCAGCGATAAGGCTGCTTCGGCAGAGGGGATAAAGGAGAAGCCGGGAAAGGTTAAGGGGAATGCGGGCTTCAGGCAGGTGAGCGTTACCCGTGCGATGATGCGAAGGGAAATCAGGATAATGTTCTCTTCTTCCGCAATTTCCACCGAGCTCATCATGGAACTTGTGATGCCGCTCTTTCTTATAGTGATTTATGCGGTAATGGGCATTCTGGGAGACATGAGCCGTGATATAATGTCGATCCCGGGAATTGAGAAGGTGATCCACCTGGCACTGTATGGACTCATCTACATGTTATATTCGTTCACCCTGCTTTCCTCCACGTCGGTAAGCCGGGAAGGCGGGGATTTTGACATGTCGAAGCTCTATCCCGTCAGCGCACGTGACAGAGTGATTATCAAGCTGAAGTTCCATCTGCTGCTGACTGTTCCGGCTGTCTGGTTCTTCCTGCTTGCAATCGCATTGCTTCTGAAAGCACCTGTAATGGACACGCTTTTCTTCATGCTGCTGGCACCTTTATATGAAGCAGCGGTGAGTGCTGTAGGTCTTGCGATCGATTACCGCAATCCCCATACAGTGTGGCAGAGACCTCAGGAAGCTGTGAAACAGAACATGAACGGACTTGGGGCCATGGGAATATCGATGCTTATGTTCCTGTCCTCAGGAGCTCTATTCGTGCTTTCGGAAATCTTTCTGAGGCTAAGGATCGTTTCATTGCTGATTCCGTTCGTGATCGCAACACCCGTGTTCCTGATCTTTTTCAGGAAAGCAGTGAAAAACGCTGAAACTCAGTACGTGCTCTGAGATTCACATTTGTTCTCAAAAAATGTATTTTGCTTGTATGAGAACAGGACTTGTACTTGAAGGCGGTGCCATGCGCGGCATGTTCACCTGCGGTGTTCTTGATGTGTTTCTTGAAGAAGGAATACGTTTCGACTCGGCTGTGGGTGTATCCGCAGGTGCCGTCTTCGGCTGTAACTATAAATCGCGTCAGTCCGGCAGGGCGCTGAGATACAATAAACGCTTCTGCAGTGATGAGCGGTACTGCTCAGTTAAGTCGCTCCTTAAGACAGGGGATCTTTATGGTGCTGATTTCTGTTACGATGAGCTTCCGAATGTACTCGATCCCTTCGATTATGATGCTTTTGAAAAGAATCCGATGGAGTTCTGGTGCGTTACGACTGATGTGGAGACGGGAAAGACGCGCTATGACCTGCTTCATGACGGAAGGGGAGATGACATGTTACTGCTCCGTGCCAGCGCCTCAATGCCTCTTGCATCGCGGGACGTATGCGTGAAGGGGAGGAATCTTCTTGACGGAGGGATTGCAGACCCCATCCCATATGAATTCATGCTTTCAAAGAATTCTGAAAGGTGTGTGGTAATCCTCACCCAGCCCTATGATTACGTCAAGAAAAGGAATTCGATGCTTCCTCTGTTTTTCCTTGTTTACAGAGGCAGGAGGAAGGGCATTGCCGATGCAATGCGTATCCGCCACGAGGTATACAACAGGGAAACTGAAGAGCTTAAGCGTCTTGAGAAAGAGGGCAGGGTTTATGTGATCCGTCCGGAAAGAGCACTGGAGATAGGAAAAACTGAAAAAGATCCTCAGCGTCTTCAGGCAGTGTACGATGAAGGCAGGCGCATTGCCATTGATAAACTGGATGAAATCATATCTTATCTGAAGTAACACTTTCCCAAAAAATAGGACTATAGAAATGGTCGCTTAAGTGCGGTTTTCG
>JBJEWN010000137.1:0-3806 GCA_051885075.1 Bullifex sp. | reverse complement strand
AGAGCCGTTTTTGGTTGCTGACGATATGATATTGTAGCTTGAACCGGTAGAGACTAACTGTACACGTACACGAACCGTGGATGTATTGTCAGTGACGCTCTGGCCTGTGACGTCCCACACCAGCTGTACGGCATAGCCGGTCCTGAAATTGTTTCTTATAGTTCCTGTCGTTGCCATTACTATCCTCCGATCTTCTTAAGCGATAAGTTGCCATTGGCACGAGGAAAAAAGCCATAGTTTCCAATGGTCATGGAGTTAAGGAAGGTGCCATCGGTGATGAAGAGCTTTTTATTTGACACATAGGCAACTTCCACATCATTCTCCAGAAACGAAATCCTGTCGTTCTGAATCTTTAAAATCAGCTCATTTCCGACTTCACCGATAAGGACATCACCTTCGACAAATCTTATGTATTTCCTGATCAGTTCAAAGCCAGCATCCGCACCTGCTGCGACATCGGACAGGTCCGCCTCGTACTTCGTAAAGAAGAAAGAAAACTCGTCATCGGTCTGCTTGAAATCCGTCCTTGTGCTCTGTATCAGGGCCTCAACATCACCCTTGGTATAGTAGCTTTCCTCAACGCTCTGCATGATGGCATCGGCAGAGGTTTCTATCTCGCTTGATATCTTTGCCGTAAGGTCCGCACTCAGTGATATGACAGCCTGCTCAGCCCCACTTAGCTTTTCACCGATAACTTCAATGGCACTTGATGAGGTTCCGGTCTGCTCCGTGAATGTGCTCTTGCTTCCACCAAGCGTGATCTTGTTGGATTCCGGTTTCATCAGGTCGATAGTCAGCTTCTCGATCATAAGGATTTCATCAATACCATGTGGAGCCGATTTTACACGCACCTTTGTTCCAAGCCGGAAGGAGTTCAGGTCGCTGTCAAGCGGGGAAATATCGACAGCTTTCAGCTCTATCGTGTTTGTAAGTTTTCCAATGGATGTAAGATAACTTTGCGCTTTTGAAAGCAGGTTTTCTGCAATGGTAACGTCATCCCACACGACTTTCTGAAAGATCCTGCCATAAAGCGCTGCCTGCTCTTCATTGACCAGGTAGTCCATCCCATCGTTGATACTTTCTATGGTAAGCCTCTTTCCTGTCTCCTCATCCTTTACACCAAGCGGGATGATCCCCGTGATCATTTCATCCCCGCTGACCAGCTGGGAGATATCCGTCAGGTTCTTTCCAAACTCTATTTTCTGGACTGCAAGGATATTGATGTCATTAAGATAATCGATATAGTTACCATCCGCTTCATGACGGACTCTAAGGTATCCGCCAAGTGGCTCTATGAGTTTTTTATTGATGGAGTTCCACGTATTCTCATAGTCTTCACTGGAGCGTGAGATAAGGTTCTCCGTATTGGTAGTGTCTCCGTCTTCCACAGTAACGTTCCCGACTATGAATCTTTTATATTCATCGACCTGTGCGTTATGCTCTTCTATGAAAGCAGTGAACAGTTCCTTGATAGTTATCTGACCGGTGGTTATGTAGTCATAGGGCCGGATGATTGAATCATTCAGAAACGCAAGTTCCCCTTCGCAGGTGATCTTTCTTTCCTTGTACCACCCTTCCCGGGAGTCAAGGACACGGCCACGGAAGATAATGTCGTTATCCTGATAGACCGTGATGACCGACTTCATCTTTTTGACAAGCCCATAAGCCGGATGCGCTGGATATAGTGTGAAAGTAAACTTACCGGCTTTATTTAACTCCAGCTGTAGTTGTGGAGACGCAATCTTATACTTATCAAGAGTGTCCGCATATAATAGGTTGTTGTCTGAATATACTCTGTACACTACAGTGCTCCCTCCTGATACTTAACTGTTATTGTTCCTTCCCCTGTAACAACAAGCGTGTTGTTGCCTTCCCTGAAGATGATGTCTGTTGAGAATAAATCAGTTCCCACACTTGATGAATCAATGGAGATGGTTTTACTGCCGAACCTGATGGTCATCGGAGCAGATACCCTGATAGTCGGGTTCACGCTCATGCGGTCATTTTTGTATACCAGCGTCATCGTTCCGCTTACCTGGTTTATAACCTGTGTTTCTGCCTGGTGGTACTTATAGGGCTCTGCTTCAACCGATATCGTAAAGGAGCCCACCACTTTATCTATCTTCCACTTGTCAATCGTTACGCGCCCGATGTAGTAATAGTCAGGATCCTCATCGTCCGTTATGGAAAACTCCCTTCCGTGAAGCGCGTTCTGAATTTCAGTAAAGCGGGTCCAGAACTCGCTTCTCGGCACGATGGAGACAACAGTGTATTTAAGGGTTCTGCGTTCAAACCTGACATCCCCGAAGCTTTCGGAAAAGTCAAGCGAACCGTCAGCACCCTCAATGTTTACATAGTGGGTTTTGGCCTTTGGAGCTGTTATCTCACGTGACTGGATAACAAGCCCAAAGTCCCTCCAGGTATGATATTCACCAAACGTTATTCCCTTCATATCAGACTCCCCTCGCTCTCAGACGGTTTATTGTCCCTAAGTTTGAATCGATGGATGGCGCGATGGCAGAAGCAAGTGCTTCACCATTTACGATGATATCGGTCTCTTTATTGACCAGTCTTTCAAGATACTCTGAGAGCATCATGCGGATAGTTAACAGTTCCTCCCTGAGGTTTCTGATTTCATCTTTGTTTGACTCGGATGAGCTGGTTATTGCCGGTGCAATGGCACGGGCCAGGCCACCAACCCACTCGGTATTATTTTC
Organism: Bullifex sp.; assembly: GCA_051885075.1. Lineage (GTDB taxonomy): Bacteria > Spirochaetota > Spirochaetia > Sphaerochaetales > Sphaerochaetaceae > Bullifex. The sequence continues at coordinate 1,089 of JBJEWN010000137.1, read as the reverse complement.
AAGCGGTACGACTGCTTCCTTTCCATCTTCCCCGACAAGACCGACAGTTGCACTGTCGACGATCCCGCCTTTTGCAAAGGCAGATGAGTATTGCTGAGAATTGATGGTTGCTGTCTGAAGCCCTGCCTGAGTGGCAAGCGCAGCAGTAATGCCAAGTGCAACAGGCCAGAAGTTTTCCGCAAAAGCCCGCATGGTCGCAGATGCAAAGTTAACCCAGACGTTCGCAATATCATTTCTCTTCTTCGATTCAAACTGCTTTCTCTGAAGTGCATCCTTCTCTTTTAAAAGCTTTTCTTCATGAGCTTTTTCATCATCCTGGATTGCTTTTGTTTTGGCAGTGAGTTCACTTGCAAGAGCTTCTTTTCTGGCGTTGTATTCCTTTTCGGAAAGGATTCCTTTTGCAAACTCATCCTTGATCAGGGCAAGCTTCCTGTCATGCTCACTCTGTGCTGTTTCCAGCTTTTGATCAGTTGCGTCGTTAAGCGCATCGATCTCAGCTTCTTTTGATGATATTTCGTTTTCTACCTGCTGGTTCTGAAATTCGTAAATAGCATCTCCGACACCGGAAAGATATCCCATGGCTTTCTCAGTGTAGTCATATGCACTCTTTGCCATCTCCTGAAACATATCACCGAATGATTGTTTGGCAGTGTCGCTGTTAGCCTCCACGGCCTCGGCAACTGCCTCAGGGATGATTGCTCCTGCCTCTTCCGCTTTTTCCTCTACTACCGGAAGAGATTCTTCAATACCTTCCGCATACTCAAACCCAAAGGCCTGTCCTATTCTTCTTAATACAGGGTTTGATGAGAACGTATCACCAAGCTTATTTATGAGAGTCTGGAATGTAGAAGTAACTTCCTTACCGGTTCCCTCCACAGCATCAACAGCCACATCGGAGTTTTCCTCAATACCCATGCCAAGACCTTCAGCAAGGAACTTACCGATTTCAGCAAACACTTTTGAAGGTGATGCGATACCGAAGAAATTCTTGATTCCGGAAAGTACATTGTCACCGAAGCCTTTGACTTTACCGATTATCCAGTCGGTCATGTTGCCAATACCGTTCCATAACCCTTTGACGAGATCGGA
>JBJEWN010000136.1:0-3818 GCA_051885075.1 Bullifex sp. | reverse complement strand
GAACTCAGTTCCCTCCACCGTATCCAGGCTTTCAAGTTTATCATAATCGAGATGTCCCTCATGATAAACAGGGTTTATCGTGAGATAGACGCATCCCAGGGATGTCATGTTCTGGAAGAAGTGGGTACCCTGACTCGGTTCGACCTGAAAGTCGGGAAGTCCCGTTTCCACTATTACCCTGGCCTTTGAGATATCGGACCATGAGCATGGGATTCCCAGCCAGCGGTCGGTGGAACCGAGGCGGCCTGCAGCCACGAGGATGTAATCCCCTGCGCTCCTGCCGTTCATCTCTGCAAGCTCTCGTGCCATTTCCACAGTCCTTGATTTATCGAACGCTCCTGCCTTAATCGCGATTATGTCCTTAATGTCGTTGATGTATCCGTTGCCCATGACCTTTTGTGCATAGAGGAGGGAATTCTGAACTTCGTAATCATCGATGTCGATGTCGCTTTCGCTGTATGCCGATGCGATCGGCCTGATCTGGAGGATGGAGAAGTCTGGCTTCTTTTCCCCGCTGCGCTCCGTATTGACGGCTATCTCAATTTCAACGGGAGTGCCCATGCTCCTGGCTCCGAGCTTGAGTATCGTGTCCACGACCGGAGCAAGGGGGAACATGTCATACTTGAGCATTCCGTTGAATGTGATCATCTTGACGCCTTCTGCGAAAGTCGACTCGCTCACCGCGCCTGTGGTGAGATCCAGCGTGGATGCAATGTACTTCAGCGACTTGGGATATGCCGCCGCTTCCTGCACGGGAAGCAGTACGAGGTTGTCGATGTTCGAAAGCGGGTCGAAGGGAATGGTCATGTCCAGCGCATAGAATGTGTCCTGGGAGGCGGCATTTCCGTTTAATGAAGCTGAGGGCTTCTTCGGCTTTGCCGGACAGAAGCGGAATGCCGAGCCGTCATCAACGACGCTCTTGCCGAAGCCGAAGGAGAGCATGCCGACCCCGTCCTCACTCGTCTGTCCGTCCACGGGATAGTAGTTAAGGCTTCTGGCAACGCCGCTGACGTTGGGGAACCACCATTTCCCGTGTCTTGAGCCGGTGACCTGCTGGAGGATGACGGCCATCTTTTCCTCCTCGACCATGTGACCTGTGATCTTCATGTACTCGCGGGCCCTCTGGAAGAAGACTGATGCATACACTGTTTTTATCGCATCCGAAAGCTCCTTCAGCCGTTTTTCCTCACTTCCGTCATTGGAAAGCATGCATGTCTGGTAGACACCTGCGAACGGCTCTGAGTGGCTGTCCTCAAGAAGGGATGATGACCTTACCGAAAGAGGCTGGCGGACGAACTTAAGGAACTCGGGCAGTGCCTTCTGAAGCTCCTCCGGAAGGGGGAGTGAGAGAAACAGCCTGAGTACTTCATCATCACTTTTTTCCACGAGCTCGCTGACATCAAGGCCGTTTTCCCGGAAGAAAGCATCGTACAGGGAAGTGGAAACAACGACTGTTTTGGGAATTGAGAGGTAGATGGAAGGAAACTGCTGCTGGATGCCGTTCGCCTTCATCTCGGCTGCGATGAAGGCAAGTCCCCTGCCTTTGCCTCCCAGGCTTCCGCTTCCTATCCTGGAGAAGAACGATGTCTCATCGTAGCTGTCCGGGGAGAACTCGGCGATGACGCCGCGGGTGCGCTGCATCCTGTACTCCTTAATGGTATTGTACACCTCCTTCCTGATCCTCTCGCAGTGCTCCTCGTCGCGGAACGTCATGTCCCTTATCGTGGATGCCAGGGTGAAAAGACCCTTGGCACGGAGCCACTTGGAAAAGTCATTCCTCTGCCCGTGGTAGAGCAGTGAGGAAGCGGGAACTGTCATGAATGCGTTCTGAAGTTCCTTCATCGTCTCAACAGTCTCGATCGTTTCACCCGTTGCCGGGTCGATGAAGTGGAACGGTCCGAAGCTGTAGAACCTGATGAAGTGATCCTCAAGCTCTGATAAAAGCGTCGGGGATGCCTTCCAGAGGAACTCGGAGGCAACCTTAAGGGCTTCATCCTTCTGCGTGATGTCAGAGGACTGGATCAGGATGGGGACTTCCCTGTTCTCATCCCTTATTTCCTTTGCAAGGACAAGACCGGAACCGTTTTTGGATCCCCTGTATGGAAAGTTCACATCCGAGATGATTCCCAGGATGTTCTTCCTGTATTTATTGTAGTAATACATTCCTTCCTCGCCTGTGCGGGCCAGTACGATTTTGGGCCTGCCCCTCATCCTCAGCGTCTTGCCCCATTCATTCAGGGCTTCCAGGATCGAAGCCCTGGCCTGATGGATGAGACAGGTGTACATCTTGGGAAGGTATGAGGAAATGAACCTCACCGAGTCCTCAATGAGGATGATGACCTGCACATCCGCTTCCGCAGTGTCGTGCTCCAGATTGAGGGAGTCCTCGATGAGCTTGACCATCGCGAGGAAAAGGGAAGGGTTTCCCTGCCAGTAGAAGAGGTAGTCAATGTTCCTGTTCGTGTCATCCTTGAGCGTCCTGACACGCCTGTGGTCAGGGGAGGGGGCAAGAACGATGACGGGCATCGTCGGCTTTCTCCTTTTGATCCTCTCGGCAAGCTTCTCGACACGCCCCGTGTGGAAGTCCAGCATCGTGATGACAAGGTCGAAGGAAAGACGGTCGATGAGGGACAGAGCCTCCTCCTCTGAGGATGTGTGCGTGATCTTAGGCGGATTGCTCAGCCCCAGTGCCGTGTATTCCTTGTATAGTTCTTCCTCAACCCTTCCGTCCTCCTCAAGCATGAAGCGGTCGTAGTCTGAGCAGATTAAAAGGACGTTGTATATATGCCTTCTCATGAGGTTGGAGAAGGGCAGCCAGGTTTGATCGAGATTGTACATGGCGTAATTCTACCACAACGGGAACCCTTGTGCAGTGGATTTGTGAATATTGAATTATCATTCATTTTTAAAAAGAAAAATTGATTGAATTATCAATATAAGTTTCAAAGATTGCACTAATACTAAATTTTTGTTGACAGATCTGAAAAAGTGACTGTACTCTGTAGATGACAGAAGGAGACAAAGCTTATGTATGAGATAAATAGCTTTATGGCTGAGCTCGAGAGGAAGAATCCCGCTCAGAGTGAATTCATCCAGGCAGTCCGTGAGGTGGTGGAGAGCGTCATCGATACCGTCAATGAGAACCCTGTCTATCTTAAGAACAAGATCCTTGACCGCATAACGGAACCGGACAGAGTCATCTCCTTTAAAGTCGAATGGGAAGACGATAAGGGGGAAATACAGGTCAACAGAGGCTACAGGGTGCAGTTCAACAATGCGATCGGGCCCTACAAAGGCGGACTCAGGTTCCATTCCTCCGTCACTCTCGGTTCCCTTAAGTTCTTAGGTTTCGAACAGACATTCAAGAACAGCCTTACCACACTCCCTATGGGAGGAGGAAAGGGTGGATCCGACTTCTCACCCAAGGGTAAGAGCGATGCCGAGATCATGCGTTTCTGCAGATCGTTCATGACAGAGCTTCAGAAGTACATCGGTCCCGATACCGACGTTCCCGCAGGGGACATCGGAGTGGGTGCCCGTGAAATAGGTTTCCTCTACGGCCAGTACAAGCGACTCCGTGATGAGAACACGGGAGTCCTTACAGGAAAAGGACTCAACTTCGGAGGATCCCTGGTACGTCCCGAAGCAACGGGCTTCGGAACCATGTACTTTGCATCCGAGATGCTTAAGGCCCATGGCGATTCCTTTGAAGGAAAGCGCATAGCGGTCTCAGGATTCGGCAATGTGGCGTGGGGCGCCGTGATGAAGGCTTCCCAGCTCGGTGCCAGGGTCGTTACCATCTCCGGTCCTGACGGATA
>JBJEWN010000135.1:0-3819 GCA_051885075.1 Bullifex sp. | reverse complement strand
CATCTGTAAGAAGGGATGGGGAATACATCCTGAAAGATGTCTCACTTTCCGTAGAGGAAGGTGAGAAGATAGCGATCATCGGACCGAACGGAGCAGGAAAATCAACGCTTATCAATGTGATCGCAAGAAACACTTATCCGCTTCGTACCGATGATTATTCCCTCGCGCTTTTCGGAGAGGAAAGATGGCGGATCGAACAGCTTAAAAAGAAGATAGGCATCGTCAACCACACCCTCAGCTGGTACGTGAATACGACATACACCGTATTCGACATCGTCCTTTCAGGGCTCTATGCCTCCATCGGACTGGACTTTCACCATGTGGTAAGTGAAGAAGACAGGATAAAATGCGAGAAGGAACTCAGGCGTGTCGGCATCCTTCACCTTAAGGATAAGGCAATGAACACACTCTCCTCGGGGGAGCGCTCCCGTGTCCTGCTTGCAAGGGCCGCCATCACTGATCCTCCGCTGATGCTGCTCGATGAGGCATCGAATGCACTGGACTTTCCTTCCAGAAGTGATTTAAGACGCACGATCTCATCGTATGCGGTTGAGGGTAAGACGATAATACTCGTGACCCACGAGCTTTCGGAAATCATTCCTGAAATAGACCGGGTAATCGTCATGAAAGACGGATGTATCTTTGCGGATGGAAAAAAGGAAGATGTACTCACGGAAGAGCTCCTCAGCGTGGTTTACGGCCAGAAAATCTATGTTGATTCAAGGGACGGACTTTACAGCGCCTGGTGCTGAAAAATATAACAGTGTTGCTTTCTGTTGGGTTATAATAACTCAAAGGAGCACTTCATATGAGATGCAACATCATTATCCATTCAGTCAGCGGTAACATTTACATCATCGCTTCATACCTGCAGGACAAACTTAAGGAAGCAGGCGTGGACGCAAGGCTTTACAGGGTCGAGGATCCTGATCTGCACATCCTTGCTGCAGACAATGACAGCGTGAATCAGTATCTTGAGGACATACTGGAGCTTTCGGTTGCAAATGAGGAAACACTTGAAAAGGCCGATATGATAATACTCGGCGCCCCTACCCGCTTCGGCGGCATGACGGCGGAAATGAAGGCATTCCTCGACAGCACGTATGACATGTGCGAGGAAAGACGGCTTGCAGGGAGGCTGTTCGGCTGTTTTACCAGCTGCGCCCACTCCATATGTGAAGGCTCACATGCACTTGATTCAATGCTCTACTGGGCCCAGAACATGTCGCTGCTGCACATTCCGTACGGAGTACATCCGGAGGTAAGGCTCTCCAACCAGCCTGTTGCAGGCATAGTCCATCTTGAGGGCAGGGACAAGGGAATAAGACCGAGTGACAAACTCGGTGATGTCATAGATAAATATGTTGAAGGAATTCTCTCGTTCCTATGACCGTCTGAAAAAGTCGGCAATTTTTCTGAAATATCTTCCGAGACGGCCGTGTGCCGTCTCTTTTTTCGCCTCTGAGACAGTTTCTTCAATACTTGCATCCTGCTTCTGACGCTTCTTCTCGTCCCACCGTCTCACCAGCCACATGTACATGTCACCTTCGGTTTCTCCGGGGAAGTTTGCCAGCACCCTGTCCTTCCTGACTTCATTGATTATCGGCTTATAGACGTTTTCATACCAGCTTTTCGCTGCTTCCTCAAAGGATATTTCACCTTCCCTGTTCTGATTGATGTAATACTTATGGACCAGTATGTGGTTAACCATTTCAGGATATGAACCGGGAGCAGTGAATTTAATCTCATCCATCGGAAGATATGTCGGATTGTACTGGGAAATGAACATATCACGTTCATATTCAACGGCGCGTGCCTTTATCTGCTTCAGCGTCATACCCGGTTCCAGCTGAATCTGGCTGTCCAGTTCGACCACTTCAGCATCAATGAACTCAACGCCCATGCTTTTCGCAACTGAAACCCTGTGATTGCCGTCCCGGACAAAGTAGTTGCCGCCAAGGGAATAAACTGATATGGGAGGCAGGATGACATCATCCATCCTAGCCATGTCAATGCTTGTCCATCTGTTTTTAAGCATCTCTTTCTTTGGCAGGAATGCGGAAGAAAAATCCCGGTAACGGCCCTCCGATCCGATTATCTTATCAACGGGAATGGTCTGCATGCCAAGATAGGTTTCCTTACGGGGCTTTATGATCTTTGTCACCTCATAAAGTGACAGAAGATCGGAATTCTTCCACTGCAGTGCATCGAAGAAGGCATTGAAGTGGGCTCTTCTTTTTGCCTTGCTGAAGTCCTCAATAGCCTGATTGACAGTAAGGTTATCTGGCATCGCTCCTCCCGAGTGTCGGATCATCAATGATGTAACTCTTGTAGATATTGATGATCGTTGTATCCCCGTATTTATACATTCTGTTTGCATTCTCGTCAAACAGGTGCACATGACCATGCAGAAGGTACTTCGGAGAGTACTTCTCAATAAACCATCTGAAACACTCAAAGCCCTTATGGCATATATCAACTCCGTCACCCATTCCGGCTACCGGAGCATGGGTGATGAGTATGTCCACATACCTTCCGTATTTCTTCTTATTGTACATAAGCCGGGGAATCAGCTTCCTGATACGCCAGAGCATCTGCTTTTCGGAGTACTGGCTCATGCCGTAGTTATAGAGCATGGAACCTCCCAGACCCATTATGATAAGGTCCCTCTTCCTGTCATAGATGCACTTTCCGTCCACAAGCTCTCCGCCTGCATGGGGAATGAGGTTGATTCTCCCTCCCATCTGGGCGTAGGAATCGACCTTCATCATTCTTTCCTTAAACTGTTCGAGATTGTGGTTGCCGTATACGTAGTACATATCCTTGCTGAGGATAGTCATTATGTAATCATAATATCTGAGGGGAAGGTCACCGGCACTGATGACGAAATCACAGTCCCCGAAAATGCTCTTTGCCACGGAGCTGTATACAAGGGAGTCGGTTTCATCAGCCACACACAGGATCTTCATGGATATTGATTATAAATGCACACTTTCTGCTTAGTAAAGACAATAACCGTTATCCTGAAGCAATGTCTGTCCGTAAATCCCCGTCGATTCAGCAAGGAACAGCACCGTACGGGACAGCTCTTTCACGTCCAGCATCTCCTGTTTCACAGTGTGTCCGTTCCAGTGCCGCTCCAGTTCACTGCCGATGAGTTCCCTTCTGGAAATCAACCCCGGGGCAATTGCATTGACTCTCAGTCCCGTCTCCCTGGCAAGGGAACGGGTATATGCCGATACGGCACCTTTGGATGCATCATAGTGCGCTGTTCCTCCGAATCCGGGGTGAAGCGCATTCATTGAGGAAACATTTACGATGGAACCGTTACTCTGCTTCAGCAGTGGCAGCAGCTTTCTCGTGGCAAGGAAAAGCCCCTTCATGTTCACGTCAAATACACTTTCAAAGCTGTCAAGGGACAGTTTGTCAGGAGGTGAGAGGGTGAAGATGCCCGCATTGTTCACAAGCACGTCAAGCTCCGTTATCCGGGAAAGCACCCTTTCAGTTTCTTCTTCCGATGTGATGTCAAGGAAGAGCGTTTCAATTCCCTCATCGTGGTTTTCATGGTTCGTGGTGGTACCGTAAACACGGTAACCTGAACTTATGAACTCCTGAGTGATGGCACGGCCGAGGGGTGAGTATGCTCCCGTAATGAGAACGGTTTTCATGAAAGAAACTCCTTTGCAGACGGATGCACTGCGATCAGCTGCTCATCCGGAGATGAGTACATGTCATCACGGTAACGGGGAGACATCACCGTGGAAAAGAGGGCATAGTGTCCGCTTTTAAGTTTTGTTCCCTGAAAACATCCTGATTTCA
>JBJEWN010000134.1:0-3836 GCA_051885075.1 Bullifex sp. | reverse complement strand
TTTCATTTGTGAATGGGGGTTGTTTCAATGGTAAAAATCATTTGTGAGTCACACAGAATTCTGAAAAATGTTTTCACACTAACTGAAAACAATTTTCAGAAAATGATCCCACTCATTATGCCTGATGGGTATCCAATCTTAAAAAAGACATGCTGTCCTTTTTAAGCTGAAGGAGCCCGGAAAGCCGTGCATTTTTTTGGATTGAGCTTTGCATGAACGGCTCTTTAGGTTGACTAATTCCGGATAATTCTTTAATTTTTAGAAGTTAAGGGGTTGCACATGGTATTGATCAAAATTGATTCCCTATCCCAGAAAGAGCTTGAATACATAGCCGGACAGGAAGGGATCGAGGACTTTGACACGCTCTCACGGGAAGAGCTCATAGATGTCCTGAAGGATATCTATGAGGATGAGGATTCAGACACTCCCAATGTTACCGGCGAAAACGTGAACAAAAGATATGTGGCAGGGCTCAGCGACTACCGCGGGGATGTGGATGAGAATGTTCCGAGCCTTCCCGGAGTCGAAAGACTTCCTTTGCTTTATCCCGAAACAAGCGTGCACATTCTTTCAAAGAATGCCTCATGGCTGTACTGCTACTGGTCCGTCGCACCTTCAGATCTTGAACAGTATGACCAGAAGTTCGGTGAGTATTCACTTCTCCTAAGCGTATGTGTCACAGGCAGATCAGGTGTCGAGAAATATGAAATTGAGATCGGCCGTGAGGACTCTGAGTGGAACATCAATGTTCCTCACACGGACGGAAGTGCAAAAGTCAGTCTGATGCTCAGGAAAGGAGAGGCCACATACCTTCTTTCGGAAAGTGAGACACTTCCCCTTGTGGACTGCTATTGGCTCAACAACCCGGTAAGCGTTCCTTCAGATGAAAGTCTTTTCAGAAGATATCTTGCTCCTCTTACCAACAGGGAAGGTTATCTGTTTCCCAGCGAGATTGTGGAGGAAATAATAAATAACATCAGAAGCGAGGTGGAAAAAGTATGAAAACGACAGCCAAGGTAAACCTGCTTCTTCATGCACATCTTCCTTATGTCAGGCATCTTGAGTATCCCAGCTTCCTTGAGGAAGACTGGCTGTTCGAAGCACTTCATGAAACATACATTCCTCTTCTGAGGATTCTTGAGGATCTGGACAGGGACGGTCATCAGTTCAGGCTCAGCATCTGTTTCTCTCCCACTTTCACCACCATGTGTCTCGATGAACCTCTTCAGGAGAGGTTTGTCGCATACCTCAATTCCAGAATTGAACTCGGTGAGAAGGAAGTTGCAAGGGCAAGAAAGGAAGCTCCCGGAGTCCTGAAGATCGCACAGTACTATCTTGATCAGGCAAGGGCAAATCTTTCCTTCTATGAGGAATGCGGAAGAAACATCCTTACAGGCTATGCGAAGCTTGCCTCTAAGGGGCTGATCGAGCTCGTTGCAACAGCTGCAACCAATGCATATCTTCCGCTTTACAGAAACTATGAAACCGCAGTCAGGGCTCAGATAGAGCTCGGCGTAAAGAGCCATATCAGGGTATTCGGAGAAGCTCCCAGGGGGTTCTGGCTTCCTGAGTGCGGCTATTACCCCGGGGTGGAGAACCTGCTTTCAGAATACGGCATCAAGTGGATTCAGCTCCCGGCCCAGTCGGTGATCACGGCAAAGAACAGGCTTGAGAAGGCCGATCATGCCCCGGCATTTGTCGGAGATTCAGGCATTTCCGCTTTCATACGGGACTGGTCCCTTACCAATCTTGTCTGGTCGGACGCTTACGGCTATCCATGCGATCCGGACTACAGGGAATTCTACCGTGATATCGGATACGATCTGCCGATGAACTACATTCAGCCATACATCCATGATGACATCAGGGTGTTCACCGGCTTCAAATACTGGGCGATCACAAGTCAGACTGCAGTTGAAAAGAAGATATATGATTTTGAAAGGGCTTCCTCAAAGGTTCAGCTTCACGCCGAAAACTTCCTTTACCACATAAGAAGAAGGGGGCTCGCGCTTTCCAGTGAAACCGGTGATGAGCCTGTATATACAATCAGTTTCGATGCTGACCTCTTCGGCCACAGATGGTTTGAGGGACTGTCATTCATAAGGCAGATACTGCTTGCCGATTCCGGTTCTTCCGGAATAGTCTTCACGACTCCCTCTGAGTACCTTTGTTCATCCGTTCCCTCAGAGCGAGGGTATTTCAATGAGTGTTCCCTTGGAAAAGGAGGTTTTTCCGATGTATGGCTTGACGGATCCAATGCCTGGATTTACCGCCATACCCAGAAGGCCATCGAGAGAATGCAGGAACTGAGTTTCCGTTTCCCGGCTCAGTCCTCACTCAAGGCAAGATTCCTCAATCAGGCAGCACGTGAGGTTCTGCTTGCGATGGCTTCTGACTGGCCGTACATCATGTATGACAGGACAAGTGTCAACTATGCTGAGAAACGGCTCAGAAACCACCTTGGATCATTCAATGTTGTCTATTCCAACATGTGCAAGAATGCAGTCAACACCGAGTGGCTCATAAAGGCGGAAAAGCGTAATGCGATCTTCCCCGAGATTGACTATAACATTTTCATTCCTAAAGCAAAGAAGAAATAGAAAACATTCGTACCTAATAAAACCACCTAATAAGATTTAGGTGGTTTTTTATTTATTCTGACAGCTTCCCCCCGGTTTTTCCGTATTTTTCTCCTCGAGGTGGGAAAAGTGGGGTAATATGTGGGAAAAAGTGGTGAATTATCCCATTTTGTGGTGAATGAAATGCTTCTGACCGGTGAGTACATCTGCAAAGTTGATGAAAAGGGAAGATTATCGGTCCCTTCAAGACTGCGCACGCTCCTCGGGACAGCCCAGGTTGTGGTTACCAGGGGATTCGACGGTCAGTGTCTCTCTCTTTTCACCCCCGAGTTTTTTGAGAAAACGGTGACCAGCGCGATAAGCGGTGAAGACGGACTTGAGATCCTCTCGCCGGTCGCGAGGAAATTCACCAGGAAGTTCGTATCCCCATCCCAGACCCTGGACCTTGATTCCGCAGGCAGGATCAACATCCCTCAGTCACTCAGGGAATATGCGGACATCACTCTTAAGAGCGAGATACTGGTGGTCGGAATGGGTAAGTACGTGGAACTCTGGAACAGGGAACGGTATGAGGAACTTGACGGGGATGAGTCAATCTCCGATCTTGCTGAAGAGCTGAACAGGTCCAGGAGGAGCTGACAAGTGGAAATATGTCATTATCCGGTGCTGCATGAGGAAGTGCTTGAATACCTGAAGCCGGTATCTGAACATCCTGTCATGATTGACTGCACCACAGGTGAGGGCGGACACACTTCGCTTTTCCTCGGACGTTACGATGACCTGACGGTGATAGGACTGGACCGGGACAGGGAAATCCAGAAAAAAGCGATCATCCGCCTGGAAGAGTACGGGGATCGTTTCCAGCCCGTTAACTGCTGGTTCAATGACTACCTGAGGGAAAGGGAAAGTGAAAGTGCCGACATGATCCTCTTCGACCTCGGTATAAGCGTTTTTCACTACGTTGAAAGCGAGAGGGGGTTTTCCTTCTCATCCGATGAGAGACTGGACATGAGGCTCAATGCCGAGCAGGAGCTGTCAGCGGAGGATGTCGTGAACATCTATCCGGAAACAGAGCTGGCTGACATCATATACCGCTACGGTGAGGAGCGTTACAGCAGAAGGATTGCCGAGCGTATCTGCCGTGAACGTCAGACAAAGAGAATCACAACGGCAAAACAGCTTGCCGACATAGTCGCAGCTGCCGTTCCCGCAGCCTATCGCCATGGGAGGATCAATCCTGCAACCCGCACCTTCCAG
>JBJEWN010000133.1:0-3856 GCA_051885075.1 Bullifex sp. | reverse complement strand
CAAAGAATCTCTTAACTTATCTTCGTCTTCAATCTTAAATGTCGTGAAAGCATCTGAACGCCAATATATATCAAAGGTCATTTGCATTTGATTGAATACATCACTCTGATCATGTGAAGTTATTTTGACGTTCCATTCACGGCCATCAGTTATTGCAGCACCTGAAAGATTCGATGATCCAACATATGCCGTATTGAACCCCGTGTTTCTGTAAAAAATGTATGATTTTGCATGAAGCCTTGTGTGTTTTGTATCGTATGAGATTTTGATCTCGGTACCTGGAAGAGTACATAGCTCAGTTACTGCCTTGAGATCTGTTGCTCCCATATAAGTTGTGGAGATTATCCTTAGTTTCCCGCCTCTGTTCGTGAATTTCTTAAGTTGATCTCGTATCATCGAAATTCCGCTTACTTTCAGAAATGAAACAAGCATATCGATTCTGTCTGCTGTTGCTATTTCCCTCTTGAGTTCATTTACAAGAGGCATGTCAGTGTCGCCAGTGAAAAGATAGCTGTGAGTCAGCGATGTGGCAGGTCTCAACTTCTCTTTTGTTATGCTTTCGGCTTTGCTCTTTATTTCAAGAAGTGTCTCCTTATCTTCTGTAATCAGATTGCCGGAAAACTCAAATCCCGATTTCTGCGTTAACAGATGTATTATTGCGTTGATGAGTGCCACCTGCTTATCTTTGCTTCCGGCTTTTTCAAGTGCAGATCTTACAATACTCTCAATGTACTGACTTAAAACCAATGATGAAGTGCTTTCATCCAGTTTCTCTGTGGTTCTGAGTGATTGATCAATATTTGCTATGGCTTGGGATATATCTTTATTGACTAGCTGTTCGTACAGTCCTGGTTCGAGTGTCTTCATATGAAAATAGTATGATCTGGAGTATTGGATGTAAAGATCGTTTTTCTTGGCTGCTACGAACAAAGTTCTGAATTTTGCGCTATGCTGTTCTTACGTAATGACATTTAAAAACTGATATTCATGATTTAAAAGAGCTTCTAGTCTGATATACTGATATAAAATAGGTTAAGTATTTTACAATCAAAAATACTTGTTGGTATGTTGTCAATCTGGTGAAAGAGGTTTGTAATGACTGAAGCACAATATATAGAATATCTGAGATGTGTCTATAGAAAAAAAGATGGAGGATTCCTTACAGAAGCATCGATTGCACACTATGGATATGAAGCAATGCGATTGATAAATCAATACTTTTCAAATCATATGCCTGAATTCAGAGCCGCTTCTCTATATGAGATTGAAGATTTAACACTGTTGAGAATTATCAAGGATAAACTATTGGCTGATCCAGACTTCAGAAGAACAGATTCCATAGGACATAACATGTATTCAGCCGGACTTAACAGATATATGGAATTTGCAGAAGGTGCCTCTTTCAAAGGGAAAAAGGATGTTCTTTGTAAGCTGGATATACCTGAGCCAGTGATGCGAGACCAATACTCTGATACAGAAGACCAGAAAAGAGAGAAAACTGGAAAAACAGAACGTGATAAGATAAAAGTAGTCCATGTGAAAGAAGCTTATGATTACAAATGTCATCTTGATCCTGGACATAATACTTTTATTGCTGAGAAAACCAGACGTCAGTACGTGGAAGGACATCATATCATTCCATTAAAATTACAAGGTGAATTCAGTTTTAATCTTGACTGCTATGCAAATATTATTGTGCTTTGTCCAATCTGCCATAGATTCTTTCATTATGGACAGAAATCGAAAAGGAAGGATAAACTTAAGATGCTTTATGATGAGCGAGCAGAGCGGTTTGCCAATGCAGGTATCCTGATAGATCGGCCAAACTTCCTGGAAATGGTGAATGAAAACCTTTCAAGGTAATTCAGATAAAGAAATGAGGAATAAATACATGAATATTACTTTTGAAGAACTCTTCTCCACAATGAGAGAGAAACTTATTAAACATGGATGTCCTGAGGATATAGCGGAGAGATCTGCTATGAATCTTGCATCATCCACCAGGGATGGTGTCAAGTCTCATGGAGTATACAGGTTCACGCGTCTTGTTACCATGATCGACAGAGGTATAGTCAAGGCTGATATGACGCCTGAATGCGTAAAGAGCCTCGGTGCTCTTGAGGTATGGGACGGTAAGTACGGTGTCGGAAACACCAATGCTGAGGATGCCATGAACAGGGCAATTGAGCTTGCAGATAAGTATGGTGTCGGTTGTGTTGCCATGAAGAACACCAACCACTGGATGAGGGGAGGTGCCTTCGGTATTCAGGCGGCGGAAAAAGGTTTTGCATCCATATGCTGGACTAATACGATTCCCAATCTTGTTCCATGGGGAGCCATGAGTAAAGAAGTTGGAAACAATCCTCTTGTCATGGGTGTACCTTACGGTGACAGGTTCGTTATCTTTGACGGAGCGATGTCTCAGTTTTCATACGGTGCCCTTGATAATGCAATAATGGCAGGTAAGAAACTTCCTGTTCCCGGTGGTTACGATAAGGATGGAAACATCACTGATGACCCGAAAGAGATTTCAGAATCAGGAAGGATGTTTCCTACCGGATACTGGAAGGGTTCCAGTATTTCAATACTGATGGACATGATGCTTGCCTGTCTTGCTGAGGGTGATACCGTTAAGGATATCGGTGACAGGGGCAGGTCTCCCATGGATGAGTGCGGGCTTTCCCAGATTTTCATTGCCTTTAAGGTAAGTGACAGATCGTATGCCGATTCCGCGATAGCGAGAATCTGTGACTCAGTCAAAAACGCCGTTCCTGCTGAAAACGTTAAGGAAGTTTACTACCCAAGTGAAAGACTCATTGCCACAATGGAACGAAGTATGAAGGAAGGAATGGAAATACAGGATGAGGTGTGGGCAGCCATAAAAGCGCTTTAAACAAAAAGCCGGAGGCACCATAACCTCCGGCAGGCAGCTGAGTATAACTAACACATTTTTTTGGGATCCTTTGTGCATTCATTGGGTAATGGGGGTCGCTGCCTGAGTGTAGTGTAATGGGGGATCGTGGATTGTTCAATAGTCAGATTTTCCGATTTCTCAAGAATATTTCTTCCTCATGATGAAAATCCATCATTTTGAGCAGTTTTGTATGGTCTGTATTTTCTTTTGGCACTGTTATTTCAGCTATGCCTCTCCTGTGTGCCTCCGTGATGGCGTATGATATGGCAGACCGGGCAGTTTCTTTGTCATCGATTGCTATTGTCAGTTCACTTTCCTTTAGGGTTACTGTTCCTGCTGTGATACCGTTTTCTGTTAGTTCACAGGTATCAGGTGCTATCTGATTTATCTGAATGTTCTGTTTCTTCCTGATCTCTTCCTCAATCCTGGCAATGCAGTCTTCTGTTTCTTTCTTAATGGTTTTCCCCCAGAATCTGATGACAGTCCAGCCAAGGGCGGCAAGAGCTGTATCGTTCTTCCTGTCCCGCTCCATGTTGCGGGCTATCTTAGAGATCCAGAAATCAGGATTATTTCCTTTACGAAGTGTTTCCTTCAGTGTATCCCAGCCCTTACCATGGAAGAACTCGCCGTCGCAGAATACTGCGATTTTGTACTTCGTGAAGACAATGTCGGGTTTGCCGGGAAGGTCTTTCATGTACTTCCTGTACCTGAGGCCCCTTGCCCAGAGGGCATGGCGGAGCAGGAGCTCTATGGATGTGTCCTTAGCCCTTATCCTGCTCATGTTGTAGTGCCTTGCTGCGGAAACCATGGAATGATGATTGTGAACTTCTCATAAAATTATACCTCGTTTGTATTTTCATTATCGTTTAGACACCTTTTTCATCTGTAAATTCCTTAATTTATAATAATTTACACCTTTTTAGCTTGCTAATTCCGGCATTG
>JBJEWN010000132.1:0-3861 GCA_051885075.1 Bullifex sp. | reverse complement strand
AAGGCATGTATTATGGGTTTAATGGAAAAGCAAAGATATCTGGACAGGATAAACATTGTCCTGGTGGACACTCAGGACGGGGCTAACATAGGATCCGTGTGCAGGGCGATGAAGACTATGGGAATCACGCATCTGACACTCGTGACCGGCAGACAGTATGATGACAACAGGGTCAGGACGCTTGCCCTGCATGCCTCGGACCTATGGGAGAATGCCGTTTTCTGCTCCTCCCTGGAGGAAGCACTGAAGGACAGTGTGTTTGCAGTGGGAGCCACGAGAAGACGAGGCAGGCACAGGAAGCTCTCATCATTCTCTCCCGAGCAGCTTGCGGACCACATCGCAACCCTTCCTGAAGGAAAGGTTTCCATCGTTTTCGGCAGGGAATCGGACGGTCTCAGGGATGATGAAGTGGCGCTGTGCAGTTCCATCGTAACCATTCCCACCAGTGATGCATTTCCGTCACTCAATCTTGCTCAGGCAGTCCAGATCATAACATACACTCTCTTTCAGAGGGCACAGGAATATCCGCAGGGGAAAACCGCAGTGACAAGGGAAAGGATAGAAAAGTCCTCACTTGAAGCATGTGCCCACCTTTCCGCCATCGGGTATTTCAAATGGGATGAAGAGGAAAAATGGCTTGACCGCTTCTTCCGTGACACACTTGAAAAGGCAGGTCTCCAGGAGGGAGAGCTCCGGCTTTTCGACAAACTCTTCAGAAAAATAGAACTCATAAAGATTCATAAAGGGGATAATGATGCATAAGGATTTCCTTTCTCCCATGCCGCGTGTGGTGGCCCACAGGGGAGACAGCATAAACTATCCGGAAAACACCCTTCCGGCATTCCTGTCCGCAGTAAGGATGGGAATCGATGTGGTTGAGACCGATGTCCATCTCACGAAGGACGGACACCTTGTCATCTGGCACGATCCGACACTGGAGCGCAATACAGACGGAAGAGGCACACTGGAAAGCCACACGCTTGAGGAACTGAAAAAACTCGATGCGGGCTACACATTCACCAAAGACGGCGGAAAGACATTCCCCTTCCGCGGCAAAGGCGTCAGGATATGCACGCTTGCAGAGGCACTTGAAGCATGCCCCGAACAGAGGTTCAACATTGACCTCAAGAGCCAGGAGGCGGAGATCGTCGATGTCTTCATAAATGTAATCAGGGAGCATCATGCTGAAAAAAGGGTCTGCGGGGCATCATTTCACCTTAAAAACCTGAAAGCCCTCAGGGCAAAGGCACCCGATATACTGACATCCATCACCACACTGGAAGTAATACCGATACTCCTGAGGCAGAAGCTCAGGATCCTCCCGAAGAAGTTTGACAGGAAGATCATATTCCAGATTCCCGTTTCCCAGTGGGGGATAAAGGTCGTCACTCCCGACTTCGTGAAGCAGATGAAGAAGCGGGGGTGCGTCATCATGGTATGGACAATCAATGATGAAATGACAATGAGAATGCTTTTTGAGATGGGAGTCGATTCCGTCATGACGGATGACCCCGCAAAAGTAATAAAAGTGGCAGAGGAGATGAATATCCGTGAAAAGTGAAGTCTACTACACCAACCTGAGAACAGGTTTCAATAACTCACTCATCGACAAACTCGACCGCCTCATGATTAAGGCCGGTATCGGTAACATCGATTTCAAAGACAGATATGCTGCGATCAAGATGCATTTCGGAGAGCCCGGGAACCTTGCCTTCCTTCGCCCGAACTGGGCCAAGTGCGTTGCTGACCGGGTAAAGGCTCTGGGAGGGAAACCCTTCCTTACCGACTGCAACACACTCTATGTGGGAGGAAGGAAGAATGCCCTTGACCACATGCTCACCGCCGAAATGAATGGGTTTTCATATGTTTCCACCGGATGTCAGGTCATCATCGGTGACGGTCTTAAAGGAAGCGATGACATCGAAGTCCCTGTTGAGGGCGGAGAGTACGTAAAGACTGCCAAAATCGGACGGGCGGTGATGGATGCGGATGTTTTCATCTCCCTTTCCCACTTCAAGGGGCATGAGGGAACAGGCTTCGGAGGCGCGCTGAAGAACATCGGCATGGGATGCGGATCCAGAAGAGGCAAAATGGAAATGCACGTTTCCGGAAAACCGCGTGTCGATGAAAAAAACTGCATCGGATGCGGAATGTGCACGAAGATATGTGCCCACTCAGCTCCCGTGATCAAAGACAGGAAGTGTACAATCGACCATGAAAAGTGCGTCGGCTGCGGCAGGTGCATTGCAGTGTGTCCGAAGGATGCGATCCATGAAGGGACATCCCACTCAAATGAAATCCTGAACTGCAGGATGATGGAATATGCGAAGGCCGTGGTTTCCGGCCGCCCATGCTTCCACATCTCGATCGCAATCGACATTTCCCCCAACTGTGACTGCCATGGGGAGAACGACATGCCGATCATCCCGAACATCGGTCTCTTTGCTTCCTTTGATCCCGTTGCCCTCGATCAGGCATGTGCAGATGCGGCCAACAGGATGCCCGTGAACCCGAATTCGATGCTGAGTGAAGCAGAGAAGTGCCATCACGACCACTTCGATGACATCCATCCCGACACTTCCTGGAAGCAGGGACTGGAATATGCAGAGAAAATAGGTCTTGGCTCAAGAGAGTACACCCTCATTGAAGTTAAATAGGAAACAGCAGGACGATGCGCTCCGCTATGCGGAAAAGCTTGCCGAGAAGAGTGATGAGCGCACCGTCAGCGAAGCTATAGGCAAGGCGGTAAAGTTTAAGGACCATCCCGCGATAAGGAAAATCTGGGATCATGTCCAGATTCTCATCGAAGTCATAAAATCACCGCTCTTTCAGAGAACGGTGACCTTCGGTGCCGTCGCGGCAATCCTTTACCTTGTTTCCCCTATCGACATAATTCCCGATGTAATAGTGGGAATCGGACTCATCGATGACGCATTCATCCTGTCCACGATGCTGGCAGGAGTAGTTTCAAACATTAAGAAGGATCCTCTTAAGGCAGCAGAGTTCATTGACTCCCTTCCCCCTCACCTGAAGTCAACGGCATCAAAGCTATTCGGCATCACTGCAGGTGCCTTTGCCGGGTACAAGGCAGGTGAAGCGGCAGGAGATTTCCTGAAAGAACATAAACTTACCGATACCCTTGAAAACGTCATTACCCGGGAAGAAACACTTGATGAGTTCATCGAAAGGGAAAAGGAAGAAGTAAAGAAGCAGGGTGTCGCACTGATATCAAAGGAAATCAGGAAGAAGATAAAAACATCTTTCAGGGAGCGTGTGACAAAGAGTCTCGTCATACTTGCACTCACCCTTCTTGCCGTCATACTTACCCTCTCACCCATCTTCGGTCAGGCATCAAAATACATTGCCTCCGCCCTTCTCCTTTTCGGATACTTCATGACAGGATTCGGCATCCTGAATTTCCTTATCAGGGTATGCCCATACATAAAGTCATGCTTTAAGGAGAGAAGCATCGTAAAGGGTGTTGAGAAAAAACTTCTTGATGAATTCGCAGTACTGAGAAAAGGAAAGGCAATTCTCACAAAAATAGCGGATAGGTTTTCCATCCCAATTGAGATCACACCGGAGGAACTCAGGAAGCTTGCCATATTCCTCATTAAGAGTTTTTTCAGGGAAATACTCTTATACGCATGCGGAACCGGTGCCATAGTACTGGGCTTCATGGCCGTCAGGCTCATGCTTGTCGGTCAGAGCGTATCCCTCACTCCGCTGAAGCTGCTGCTGTTCCCGTTCTATTCCTGAAATTTAAAAGCCGTACAGGGGATTCCGATACGGCTTCTTAAGAGAATTCAGAGGATTGCATCCACGTTGATGTGGGCAGCCTCAATGTCCTTGAAGTACTTG
>JBJEWN010000131.1:0-3876 GCA_051885075.1 Bullifex sp. | reverse complement strand
GGGTCATTCTGAATCATATGGCTGTCATTAAGATGGTTTCAGGTGGACCATTATGACTGAAAGAGCCTGAGAGGATTTCAGATTAAGAATAATGATAACGGGTATGCCGGTATGGATAAAGCTTTGGAAACAGAAAACTTTCCCTTTCCGTTTATTAAATAACAGGAACGTTAAGTAGGTTCCTGAAGGGTAAAAAAGAGCTGCCCTGAAAGGGATATCAGGGCAGCTGAATGAGGGGGAATTTTACGCTTTGCAAAGATTCTTGTACAGAAAAGGGAATCATCTCTTTGCTTTGCCTGATTCCAATCTAACCTTTTTGTTTGTAGTTAATGTATTGCATACGTGTTTTTTAAGTGAAGAGAGTCTTTCAGATTTCCCATTGGGTGTGTTATCCTTTTCTTCAGGAGCAATTAATATGTCGGAAGATACCAAGCGTCTGATAGCTGAAGCATTCAGGCAGGCAGCGAGTGAGAAAAGTGTATCCCGCATTACGGTCCAGGACATAGCGGCCAGGGCCGGGATATCACGACATACATTCTATTACCATTTCCGGGACATCGCTGATATGACCCGGTGGATTTTTTCTTCGGAGTGTCTGCCTGAGCTGACGGAATTCAGCGGAATTGATAACTGGCAGGAAGGTCTGAAAAGGGCATGCTGCTATGCGGTTGAAAACAGACAGCTGGTAATAGGCATCTACCGTTCCGTTTACAGGGATAATCTGTTCAGATTCATATTTGAACTGGTCTATTCAATGATAGATTCCATTATTGACCGGGAGTTTTCTGACATTTACGTGTGTCAGGAAGACAGAAAGGCCCTGATCACATTTTACACATATGGCTGCATGGGGACCCTGCATGGCTGGCTGGACGGTAACATGGAAGAGGACTACGGGAAAGTCCTCGCAGTCCTCCATAAGGTCGTTCACGGTGCGGTGCGTGATGCGCTCATCAGGCTCAGTGGTGAAACAGACGGTATCTGTTGAATACCATTACCTTCCCATATTCATCGGCACATGCGATGACTTCGTCATCCCTGAGCGAGCCTCCGGGTTCGGCTATGTAATCGACTCCTGATCTGATTGCTCTCAGAATGTTGTCACTGAAGGGGAAGAAGGCATCGGATGCAAGGGAAATGCCGTGCACGTTCCTGATATATTCTTTCTTTTCCTCATGGGAAAAGGGTTTTACCGGCTCAGTGAAGTACCTGTCCCAGCACGCAGTCACATCCGTTTCAGGATCATCCGTGAGATACTGCTCGATGACATTGTCCTTTTCATTTCTGGTAAGTTCCTTTTTGAATGGAAGTGAGAGTACCCTGTCACTCTGCCTGAGATTCCACCTGTCTGCCTTGTCTCCGGCAAGCCGGGTGCAGTGCAGCCTGGACTGCTGTCCGGCACCCACTCCTATCGTCTGACCGTGATATGCATATATTACGGAATTGGACTGGGTGTATTTGAGTGCAGTCATCGCAACCTTGAGATCCAGTCTTGCGCTTTCAGGAAGCTCCCTGTTTTTCGTGACTATCCTTTCAAAGTCCTCATCGGAGGGAACATATGCATTCCTGTCCTGCGTGAATGTGATGCCGTATATGGTCCTGACATTCTTTTCCTGAGGTCTGTATGATGAATCGATCTGAATGACGGTATATGCTCCCTTTTTCTTTGCTTTCAGGATTTCAAGTGCTTCCCCACTGTATCCCGGAGCAATTATCCCATCGGAAACTTCCCTGCTAATTGCCTTTGCAGTCGGGACATCGCACTCATCGGAAAGGGCGATGAAGTCTCCGAATGAGCTCATCCTGTCCGCACCCCTTGCCCTGATGTAAGCTGCTGCAAGGGGAGAGAGCTCAGTCTTTGAGCTGACAAAGTACATCTTCCTTTCCTTATCCGTCAGTGGGATGGCAATGGCTGCACCTGCAGGGGAAACATGTTTGAAAGATGCCGCGGCAGGATAACCTGTGGTCTCTTTGAGTTCACTCACAAGCTGCCAGCCATTGAGTGCATCCAGCAGGTTTATGTATCCTGCCCTGCCAGAAAGCACGGTGATCGGAAGTTTATCAGGATGGGATACATATGCTTCCTTCTGGTTTGGGTTGATTCCGTATTTCAGTGTCAGGGTGTCCATCACATATTCTCCTTCAGGTTCATGATCCTTTCTTCATCCCCGATTCTTACCAGAACGGAAACGGTATTTTCATTTGAAAGCAGCTCTTCAAGTTCCTTAAGACATGATTCCATGTCAGAAGGGGTTTCCAGAAGTATGGGGGAAGAATCAAATGATGAAAGCTTTTCGTCTTCCATGTATGTATGGATTACATGGGAAACACCGGGTATTTCATGGTAGTGCCAGATCCTTCTCTCCGTTTCATCACCGTTCTTTTTTATGATGAAGAACTCAGATGAGAGATCGTCCTTCCTGATCACGGCTCCGATACGGGGAGTGTATATGGGGCCGTCATTCTCATATGTCCTTTCCATCACGCCTTCAAGTGTGGATGATGCATTCATGATAGATCTTCCCTGATCACCGTTCGTAAGCCAGATGCATTCATCATTTTCGAGCAGTGCCTCATATATGATGAGATCGCGGTTCTGAACAAGGGACTCATCGATGGGGCAGGTTTCAACTGAACTTCCGTTTCTTACCAGCCTTCTGTTACGGCTGTTCCTGCTTCTGCCCTGGAGCATGTAAAACATGAACAGTCTGCCGTCAGCAGTCACCCCTTCTATTACCGTACGTCCGGGATAGGACCTTCCTTCAAAATATTCAGATAGCTTTAGCATATGATGATGATAACCCAAAATACATCCCAGTGTTAATCACCTGATGGGAATGTGATAAAATATTTTGTTTCATAATATCGAGATAAATTAATTTGTAAAAATAATGTCCTTTTTAGTGTTGACTAATTCTGAGAATTAACTTAAGTTAAATAGGAAATCGCCGCAGGGTAGAGCAGTTGGCAGCTCATCGGGCTCATAACCCGGGGGTCGTAGGTTCGAGTCCTACCCCTGCTAAAACAATGATGAACTGGCCTTGATGGATAATGCAAAGGCAGCCATCAGGGATGTGGTCTCCAGACCATCGAACACAATGCGATCGTTCTCACGGCAATGGCTGATGAAACGGTCGCTTTTTTTTGTCCTTATGAGCGGGGTAAGTTCAGTTTTGCTTGAAACATCCTAGTAATTCCTCCAATCAGAAGAAAATACAAAGATAAAAACGGGAAGAAAATTTCAGATGAAACTCTAAGGCGGATTGCTGCCATAATATCTGTACGGAATGATGTGCTTCCTGAGATAACGGAGTCTGAGGCTGCAGGGACACGTTTTTACGCATGAGTCTCATCCTGAATGATATGGTGAGGTTGTAAAACTCTTGATGCAACCAAATCCGCTGTTTTAAGCCTGTCCTGAATAATTCTGAAAACTCATATTGCAACTGGGGAGAACTTTTAAAACTCTTTTTGCAGCCAGATTTACAGAAAGCTTCTGTATCATTATGTGCATCTGAGCGTCTGCTCGCTTTTTATATGGCTTTGACGTACGGAAGCAGAGCTGCCACGCCATCATCAGGGAACAATCATCCAATTCAGTTGCATCAGGAGTTTTCACTTTTTTCAATTGCAAAAAGAGTTTTCATGATTTTCAGTTGCAATTATCGGGTTTTACGGAAAGACATGCAACAGGAACAAAAAAATGGCTTCAGTTGCAGGAAGAGTTTTAACATTTTTTTTCTACTGACCGGGAAATGGGATGGTTAGTTGCACTAAGTGGTTTCATGTGCCTTATTCTGTGCAAAAACCATACTCTCTGTATGATGACATGATTGCTTTGCCGTCAGAATTAATTTGAATTACCTCCGGCAGAAG
>JBJEWN010000130.1:0-3877 GCA_051885075.1 Bullifex sp. | reverse complement strand
TCTAGTGGATAAAAGTAAATAAATGCAAATATTCGCAAACAAACAGAAACAAATACAAATATACGAAAACCAGTTTCAGTTACGGAATAGTACCATTTTCGCTACCGCTCTTCATGTATCCACCCTGTTACCCTCCCTTTTATTTTTGGTCTGATTTCATCGAAAGTAAACACCTCCGTCCTTACATCAGGATTGTCTGTTCTGGACAGAACTTCCTTCCTTTTAATATCAACTTCAAGCTTCCTGAGAATAAAACCATCCAGGATATAAATACCGCTGTCTCTTAACCCCTGCTCTGTATAGTAGACCATATCACCCTGCATGATTCCGCATAGAGACTCTGAAGCCGTTATGGTTAAACCTGATAAATGAGGCTTGTCAGATGATGAAAGCAATTCCTCATAAGGAACACCGAGAACATCAGCAACAGGCGGTATCTCATCAAGCGGCATTGTCTGTTTTCTGTTTATCCTGACACTGAGATATGACCTGCTTCTGCCGATACGCAGTGAGATCTCCTGAAGGGATATCCCCTTCTCCGCAGCGAGCCTGATGATGTTTTCGTTTACGATATCAGACAGTGACATATCAGATTTCCTTATGTATCCAGCTAATTACCTTTCCCTGAATGATAAGGTTCTCATTATCGGCATTGCATTCAATTGTTTTGTATTTTGAATTTTCCGATATTATGGATACCATACCGTGAAAAGGATCAAACTGGAGTCTCTTTACATAAAGGTCATTGAAATAATTGATGACATAGATTCCGTCACCCTCGACAAGGCGTTCAACAAACAGAACTATATCACCGGAATTAAGGTTAATGCCGGACATTGAGTCACCCTTCACTTTTGCCGCTTTAACCTTTGTCTGATTATATCCTGAGAACATGCTCTTAGGTACCGTAATGTAACTACCATAAGACTGATCCTCCAAGGAGGGTTCACCGAATCCAGCAGAGAGCTGCTGGTCGAAAAGCGGAATATTCCCAATATACGGATTCCCAAATTCAACTCCGGTCCCATACAGAATTTCACTTAACGGTATTTCGAGGACTTCAGTTATCTTTTCTAAATCATATAATCTTAATTCGGTTTCCCTACTCTTACACACTGAAAACCAATTTGCATTATGTCCGATTCTTTCACTGAAATCAGTAATATTTATATTACGCTTCTTTACCTCTGATTCTATCAGGGTATATATGTCCTTCATGTTTCTCATAATTTATTTTTAACATGTAAATAATTTAAATACAAAAGAAATCTGATTATTTTAATTATCAATAGTTAAATTTAGTTCACAATATTTCACTTTTGACTTGACTTTCTTTCAATTTGAAATTATCTTATCAACATGAAAGAAAAACTAATTCTCAATCAGAAAGAAGTTGCTTCCATTCTTGGGATAACACCTCAGTTTTTCGCAAGAATGCTCAAAGAAGGAAAAGGACCACAGCCATGTGAGGAAATCTCGTACAGAAGAAAGCTATGGAGACTTACCGATGTTGAGAAATGGGCATGCGGAGAAAGTCCTTCAGTTCATAGCTGAAGCATGCCATCCACTTATGGGGCGGAACATTAGCTGCTTTTATGTTTCTCATTGAAGGAGTGGCTCACCTGAGACCCCGTACGAGCCTTTGATTTTTGTTCTGTTTTTGCATTTGGAAATCTCATGTGGACAGGAGTCACTAATTTAACTCCGAGGTTTACAGACTCCTGTTCACTCTTTAGACAACCACGGAGAAAGGTTCACCGGGTCACAGGGGTATTACCCTCTGCTTTTATTCACATAATACTGCCGCATCGGGATAAGCGCAAATTTCATTTACTACACCCTCAATAATTTTTCCTGATGCGGCTTTTTCACCAAGGAGGAAAAATTGCCGATTTTGAATTTTACGGGCGAAATGCCTAATATAGTTCCGATGGCTGATGTTCCATTCAGGGGAGTCAAAGCTCTTTTGGCAGGTGTATCAGGAACAGGTAAAACACGCTCTGTAATGACATGTCCTAAACCTGTGATGTATATCACATCAGAAGACAAATACTCATCCATTCTGCCTACAGAAATGGATGGTATTTCCAAAGTCGAAGTCAGGAGTTTTCAGCAGTTCATCAATACGATCATTGCAAACTGCGAAGAATCTCATCACTCGGGATTCAGATTCAAGACAATATTCATTGATAGCCTTACGGATCTGGCAAACCTGAGGATCAGTGAACTAAGACCGATATATAAAGATTCAAGACAGGCATATTTTCAGACTCAGACCGAAATGCTGGAGATATTCAGAGTTATCAGGAATACCGATGCCAATGTAATCGGAATATGTCTTCTGGATAGATATACAGACTCTGAGAATTTTACTAAATATGGTCCATTATTTCCCGGTAAGGAATTTCAGAAACAGGTTCCTTCTCAGTTTGATGAGATTTATATCGCCCAATCGAGACGCACTCCTGAAGGTAATGTCGAATATTACTATCAGACGCAGAATGACGGCAAATATGAATGCAAATCCTGCTCTGATGTACTTCCGGCATTCATGGAGCCTGACTGGACAAAAATCATAAATATGATCGAATCACGTTCGCAGTTCTTCGATTCAACAGTAAACTCACCGTCTTATTAAAGGAGAATATATGGCAAAGAAAGATGAAAAAGTAATTAATTTTATTGGAACCGAACAAGGCTCAGAGGAAGTAGAACTCTTGCTTTCGGAAATCCGAAGCATGCGCAATCAGATGGATGATCTTAAAGAAAAGATAGCCAGCGCTGAGCATAATCTTCTTGAAAGTATAAAAATAGGGCAGGATGGTC
Source organism: Bullifex sp. (assembly GCA_051885075.1). Lineage (GTDB taxonomy): Bacteria > Spirochaetota > Spirochaetia > Sphaerochaetales > Sphaerochaetaceae > Bullifex. The sequence goes on along the minus strand of JBJEWN010000130.1, from coordinate 1,051 downwards.
CAAGTATAGCTGATAATTTAAGCCCTGAACTGTATTTTGAAACTTTAAATATGAAGTTTACAGTAACGAGAGAAAAAACTTATTCAGTTACCGCCGAAGACAAGCCAAATATCAATTCATTCATTCAGGATGATTATGCAAATAATTGGCCTAAAGTCCTTAAATATTACAACATCGATTTCAAACCTTCATCTGCACTTAAAAAAGCTTCACGTCAGAAACTGGAAGAAATTGAGGATGACGATGTCAGATGGTTCCTTGATTTTCTTACCATCAAAACTTCAAAACCAAAGATCGATATCAAATCGAAAATCTAATTTATAAGGAGATAACCATATGCAGTTACCTTGCGCAGTACAGTCTCAGGAATATTCAAACAGAGTTCCTGACGGGACCTATCAGGTCATCATATCAGAATGCATTTACGGCCCAGGAAGAAATGATCCAAACAGATTTTATCTTTCCGTAAAGATGATCGTAACAGGAGGCCAGTCTGACGGGATGTTCATTACCGACAGATTCTGCCTTGCAGGTCCACCTGCTAACGAAAAAGAAGTAAGAGTCGGCAATTCCAGACTTGGCGGACTGATGTTTGCATGCGGCTTCCCAAAAGGAATGACAATGCAGGATTCGGATGAACTCCTTAACAGAAGATGTACCTGCACGGCAAAAACAACGGTCAGTCAGGACGGAAAGGAAAATCAGGGATTTTTTTACAAAGCCCCTGAAGCTCCTGCTCCGATTGAATCACAGAGACCTCCGATTCAGGCTGGCGGATATACGCCTCCGCAGCAGTCTTCGGCACCACAGCAGGGGTACACTTATACAAGCAATCCATCATGGGGGAAGTAAGTTAATGAAAATCGTCACAGGGAACAGTTCGGCAGATATCGTGAATCACTCAATTGAGGAGATGTACGAGCACTATTCAGAGAAAGCAGGAAGCATTGATCTGTATGAAGCATGCTACCCCTGTGACAGATTCATATGGCTTGCCCTAAGAAGGGTCAGCACATGGGCAATCCCATGTGCCTTTTATAAACGCCTCAAG
>JBJEWN010000129.1:0-3877 GCA_051885075.1 Bullifex sp. | reverse complement strand
AATACAGCGTATATTATACGCTTAACAAAAGAAAAATGTCAAGATCAAAAGAGCAAAATAATTCCCAGTACAATAGATATTTGTACGGGGTTGACCTAAAAAAGTGCAGGGTTAGCGTTTATTCATGAAAAAGTTAGGGGTTGATATAACGGTTTGCAGTGTTCTTCTTCTCCATATCGGATATCACCCAGTAATCAACACGCTCTTCATCCTCATTGATCTTTGCTGTGAAGTCCAGTGAATCACTTTCTGTTACCTTTGCGCCGCTTTTAACCGGATCTCCCATCGGCCATGTGGAACAGGATACTCTTTCCTCATCGAATATAACAACGAATGTCTTTTCAACAGGTTTCGGAGGTTCCGGTGTCTTGTTCTTACACCCGGATATTGTCACAAGCATGAATACTGCCAAAAAGACAATTGATAATTTCTTCATTTCTGGTTCTCCTTTTATTTCTTTATGGAATTAAGTGCTTCATTTATGGCACTGAATGTCTGATCAAGATCACGGAAGATAAGCTCTGCATTGCCATCCTGATCGGTCGGATCAGCATTAATGATAACAACCTTTCCGCCGTAGTACGATGTAAGCTTAGGAAGTGATGCAGCAGGATATACAGTCAGTGATGATCCCAGGATAAGCGTAAGATCTGCCTGGGAAAAGGCAATCTCAGCCTTCTTCAGGACAGATGCCGGAAGGCATTCACCGTACAGCACGATGTCCGGCTTGATAAGTCCTCCGCAGGACGGACATCTGGGAACCTCCCCTCTTCTTACAACCGGTGCGATTTTCTCATAATCGTAGAAGGCATTGCACTCAGTGCAGAGTGAATGACGGGCAGAACCATGCAGTTCATATACTTTCCTGCTTCCTGCCCTCTGATGCAGGAAGTCAATGTTCTGCGTGAACACACCATCCTTCAGTAAGCCTCTTTTCTCCATCAGGGCAAGGGTTATGTGAACTATATTTGGTTCATAGTTTTCAAGCCGGTACCACACTTCCTCTGTCCACTGATAAAATACATCAGGGTGTTCGTAAAAATAATCCAGGGATAGTATTGTTTCAACCGGAAGTCCCTGCCACGGAGAGTTGTACACTCCATGTTTTCCCCTGAAATCAGGAATACCGGAAAGTGTTGAAACACCTGCTCCGGTAAATACCTCAATCTTCTTTGAAGTCATGAGAAGTGACCAGAGTTTCTCAAACTTCTCTTCAAATACCTTTTCGTTTTCCCTGTATTCACCCATGATCACACCTCATCTGCAAGATATGTATTGCCCTTCAGCTCATAACACTGAAGATTTACCATGTCACCCGGCTTTACTATTCCTTTCGGTCTGAAACTTATCATCTCATTGTGGCTGTTATGTGCAAGGTATCTGTCCTTATCATCCCTTGTGATACCTGTAACCAAAGCCCTTGTGAGCATTTTCTTCCTTGTTTCCTTTTCCTTCTGCGAGCGGGAAAGCTGTTCTGCAATAAGGCGTTCAAGACGGGCTATTTTAACATCCTCATCAAGCTGGCCGTCCATCTTTGCTGCTGCCGTACCTTCCCTGAGATTCCAGTAGTACATGAATGCCTCGATAGGATGCATATAGTCCATGAGAGATAGGGTCTCAAGATATTCTTCCTCGCTTTCAGACGGAAAACCGACCATTACATCAGTTGCAAAAGTAAGACCGGGGATCTCATTTCTCATACGGTCAACAAGCTCAATGAATGATTCCCTTGTATTCTTTCTGTTCATCAGTTTAAGAATTCTGGAGGAACCGCTCTGCATCGGAAGGTGAATATGGGAACAAACTCTTTCCTCGTCCCTTATTACGCTGATAAGCTCAGGTGAAAAGTCTTTTGGATGGGGAGATTCAAAGCGAACGAACTCAATGCTGTCAAGTTCATTGCATACTTTCTGAAGCAGATCCGGGAATGTGACACCTTCATAGGAGTAGGAGTTCACGTTCTGCCCCAGCAGCGTGATCTCACGCACCCCAAGTGAATCAAGGCGTTTCACTTCAGAAAGCACATCATCAACAGGACGGGACACTTCCCTTCCCCTTACATAGGGAACGATGCAGTAAGAACAGAAGTTGTTGCACCCGTTCATTATGGGAACATATGACGAATACTCCCCTTCCTTATAATATGATGATGTGAATGAATACCCTTCATGTTGACTGACCTTACCCTCTGAAAGCAGGTCGACAATGTCCATTTTTGAGTTGGTGCCTATGACGGCATCGACAAATGAACATTCCTTTTTCAGCTCGCTGCCAAGACGCTCTGCCATGCATCCGGTTACGATTATCTTATAATCCTTTCTTTTCCTTTTCAAAGTACCGTAAAAGGAAAGCCTGCCCCAGATCCTGTTTTCAGCTGTCTTTCTGACTGAACAGGTATTTATGATGACACAGTCGCTGTCTTCCGCTTTCTCAGCCTTCTCAATCCCTGCTCCCTTAAGCAGCAGCTCAAGCGCATTCGATTCAGCGATGTTAAGCTGACAGCCATAGGATTCAATGAAGTATTTCATGCTTCCTCCAGAGTGGCCCTGAACGCCTTAAGTGTGTTTGCCATAAGCATCGTTATTGTCATTGGGCCGACACCACCCGGCACGGGTGTTATGTATGAGCATTTGTACTTAAGCTCATCATATGCAGTGTCTCCCACTACCCTGTAACCTTTCTTTTTTGAGCTGTCAGGAATCCTGTTAATCCCGACATCTATCACGACGGCTCCGTTTCTGACCATGTCACCCTTAAGATAGAATGGAATGCCGACTGCCGCAATAATGATGTCGGCATTGAGGGTGAATTCCCTGATATCAGGAGTATGTGAGTTTAGAACAGTAACCGTTGCATCTATGCCTTTCTGCATAAGCATCAGTGCAATTGGCTTTCCGACTATATTGCTTCTTCCCAGCACTGCTACCTTTCTGCCCCTCGTTTCTATTTTATAATATTTAAACAGCTCCATGATTCCGCGAGGGGTACATGGTGCAAGACAGTCTTCGCCGATAGCCAGAAGTCCGGTGCTTTCAGGTGTGAAGCCATCCACATCCTTTTTCACATCTATAGTATTTATGACCCTATCCTCACTGATATGGGAAGGAAGCGGAAGCTGCACGAGAATTCCGCTGACATTGTCATTTGCATTAAGTTCTTCTACAAGTGAAATTAATTCTTCTTCAGTCGTCTCTTCCGGAAGAAAATGATCGTGATGATCAAAGCCCAGTTCGGCAGCTGCTTTTGCCTTTGCAGCAACATAAGTCTGGCTTGCAGGATCTGAACCTACCAGAATCACATCGAGTCTTGGAACGCGGTTATAACTTTTTTTTAGTTCCTCAGTTTCACTTTTAATCCTTTCCCTGAATGCAAGGGAAACTTTCTTACCGTCAATAATGGTACTCATAAAATGTAGTTTACATGGAATTTCGGCTTCTTTACAACCATCCCCTTTGATAAGTACCTTTAAATGGATTATATTTTCCCTATGAGAAAAAAGATGATTACAATGCTGCTGATGATCGTCATCGGCTGCTCTCTTTCTGCCGCTTCATACTATGACAACGGCAGTCAGCGTTTTACCATATCAGCCGGTATCGCCCAGCCTCTTTCGATCACGAAGTTTGCAGACGGCAGTACAAAAACGTTTTCAGATACAAAACTCAGCCTTGGAGGCTATGGCTCCATCTGCTACCAGATCAACGTGCATCCTCAGATCGCACTTGGCTGTGAAATCGGCTACATGTTCAGTTTCGTTGTTGACGGAAAACTGGTAACGAATGTTCCCATGATCTTCAAGGCCACCTGGCTTCCCGTTCAGGGCACGGTGGATATTCCCATCTCCCTCGGTGCAGGTTTTTCCTACCTTTCCCTGACC
>JBJEWN010000128.1:0-3879 GCA_051885075.1 Bullifex sp. | reverse complement strand
TTTGCAACTAGGTAGTCCCTGATAAGAAACAGATCTTTGCCAGTCAATTACGGCACCTCCCATGGCTTATTATAAACCTGATTGGTACTCTTTGTTGAAAAAACGGAACTTTTCAGCTGAAAACTTGTTGAAATTTTGCCACTTTTTTCACTCAGTAATATTGAAATATTACCATTTGCTTTATGCATTTCATTATAAGATATGGAATAATATTCCACGTAAAGTTTATCAGGCTATTCCGACATTGAAGAGATCAGAAATCTCTGATAAGTTTCTGTTCTCACACTGGTATTATTCCTGTTCCGAACTGTCCGGAATCAGTTCATTCTGCCATCATTGTATAGCATAACGTTTGTTATTTCAGTGAGTTCATGAGCTCATAAAATGCTTCTGCACTGCCGGATGTGAAATACTCATGCCATAAAGAAAGAGTCTCATCCGAGAATACTCTGAGCTTCCTGATAATGAGATATGCCCATTCCAGCGGTGCAGTCCCTGCAGCAGTGATGAGATGCCCGTCAGATACGGCAGGTTCGTCGACATAGTGCTGTGCTCCCCTGTAGGATGGACAGAAAAGCTCAGGAAAGCCCGGACCGTTGCTTGTGTGTTTCCTCTCATCAAGTATTCCGGCAGAAGCAAGTGCAGCCGTTGCACCGCATATCGCTGCCACCACTCCACCTTTTTCAAGGATTTCCTTTGCCTTTGAGATTACCGGAAAGTGCTTATCCTCACTCCAGGTGTTTCCGCCGGGAAGGAGGAGAACACTGTCAGTGGATACTATGATTTCTTCCACTGTGATATCAGGAATTACTGTCAGGCCTCCCATGGTCTTAACTGCATCGCGGGTGACACCGGCAGTCCTTACAGTTACATCGGGAGCATCCTTTCTGAAGAATCTATGTAAATTCAGTTCTGCCATGACATATCCTGTCTCCCAGTCAGCCATGGTCTCGGTTAAATATAGATAAACATCGTACATGACGTAAGAGTATACAGAGTGGAATATGACAGCGTCATGTCATGTTGATTTCCATGTATCGGCACTTATGAACCACTCCCCTGTATTCCTCTTCCTCAGTCTCACCGGTCTCGGTCATGCCGCACTTTTCCATTACCCTCCTGCTTGCATGGTTCTCCTCAAAATACCCTGCCTTTATCTTTGAAAAGCCCTGTCCGGCAAGGTGTGAAATTAAAGCACTCACTGCTTCAGTGGCATAGCCATGCCCCTGGTAATCAGGATGGATGACATATCCGATCTCAATCTCATCACCATCAATTCCGCAGTCATTAACAAAGCCGATGAGCTCACCATCAAGATAAATTCCCAGTTCAAGATGTGATTCATCATCAGGACTGCTGAAGCTGATCAGCTTCTTTGCAAGTGTCCGTACTTCTTCACACGACTTAAATTCCGGAACCATGAATGTTTCCGTGATGACGGGATCGGTAAGGAGCCTTACAAGTCCATTCACATCGTCATTACCGTATGGACGTAAGATAAGACGTTACGTTTCAATCATGATGGGATCCTCCTCACAGAGTCCCGTTTGCTCGCATGAACGCGATGAAGTCATTCTCAGGAAGGGGTTTTGAGAAGTAGTAACCCTGGATGTAATCGGCACCGAGGTCTTCAAACTGTTTCAGGATATCCTCAGTCTCCACTCCTTCAACGACGACCTCTATTCCGATTTCCCGTAGCAGGCTTATGGTATGTCTCAGTATTGCGTTTATTCTCGGATCCGTAACCTTTACGGTCATGCTCCTGTCAATTTTGATGATTCTGAACGGAAGTAAAATGACTCTGCTGAGATTTGAGTATCCCGTACCGTAGTCATCGAGGGAGAAGGAAACACCGTACTCACAGAGTGACCTCATATTCTCCTCCACGATATCCTGCGAAGTTATCGCAGCACTCTCCGTTATCTCGAGATTGATCCGGTCCGGACTGAGACTGTATTTATTCAGATAGTGAATGACTTTATCCTTCAGGTCCACCTGAACGCACTGCTTAACGGACAGATTGAGCTCGATGAAATCCAGAGGCAGCCCGCTTTTCATACATTCGGACATGAAGCGGCACGCACTGTCCAGTACGAACTCCCCTATCTGAATTATCGTTCCGTTCTTTTCAGCATTCTCTATTAGAAGCTGAGGGGAGATGTAACCGTATGTATCATCAAAGAGTCTTATCAGGGCCTCAGCTGACTTAAAACGTTTTTCCCGGACCGAGTATATCGGCTGATAATACACTTCAAAGTTGTTATTCTCTATTGCCCTGCCGATGATGCGGTCAATGTCATTTCTGAGGTGGAAACCGTAACTGCCGTCCGTATTCCCATCCTCAAGGAATGTTACGTTTCCCCCTGATGGCAGGAATGATGAGAAAGTATGGACGAAAGACATCAGCTTCTCGTAATCACTGAAATCCCCGGGACAGGTTAAGACCGTCAGACATGCATCCATTTCAACTTCCAGCTTTCCCATCCTGATCTCATCCTTCAGAAATGAGGCAAAGGAGAGTGAATCCTCCCTGAATGCATTGCGGTCCGATGATTCAGATACTGCGGCAAAAAGCCCGTTCTCAAGGTAGTAGTAATCTATGGTACCCGTTGTGCCATGGAAGGATGTTCTGAGATGCTCTGCGATCTTCTTCATAAGGTCATTGCATACATCATTGCCAAGGATCGTATAAAGGGACTGGTAATTCACTAGCCTGGCAAGCAGTATCCTGACAGGCTTCCTGACGCAGAATGCCTTCCTCATGTCAGTGGAAAATGCAATATGACTCTCTATTCCTACAATCGGATTGAGCATATCCTCCTGACGCTGGACTATGTTGGAAATGAGGAAGAGGGAAACAGTGTTCAGGAACATCTCGATAAGGTATTCCGGAATGAATGCCTGAATGAGGATGGCAAAGAGGTTCCAGGGGTAAAAACAGATGAGCGCCAGCAGTTTATCCTTAGGCAGCACCTTTCTGTAGGTTATGAGGAACACTATGCCGCTGATGAGATAAACAAGTGCACATGCATGGAGTCCATAGAACATGTAGCTTCTGGTATATATCAGGTTCTCATCAAAGTAGAAGATGTTGTGGAAGAAGAGGTTTGAAAACAGCAGCATGCATACAACCGCATAAGGGACGACAAGCATGAGCTGAAGTCTTCTCCGCTTTTTCAGGATGTGCCAGGTATCGGTAACGGCACAGAGATAGAGCTGGTAAAGAAGAGGCGTGAGATTGCGGCTCAGAAAGTACCCGTAATACAGGATGTAACGGAAGGTTGAATCTGTCTCACTTGCCAGAAACCAGATGTTGTATGCTTCGGACCAGAGATCAAACACGGTGGTGATGAGCACGTTAAGGTACAGTGCCAGCAGCATCCTGTTCGTGTGGGTCCCCCTGTTCTTCCTGAGAGAAAGGTCAGCTGTCATGATCAGCATGATCAGTATCGCGCATATGTCAAAGTACAGTATCTTCATGGACGCTCCAATCGACAGTATTATATTATGACAAAGTGAAATAAGACAACATAAACATGTTTGGCGCATGAATTCACAATTCAGCAGATGATAAAGATGCTGGTATGTTCCCCTTTGAATGTGATACGATAAAGAATATCTATGAAACGATTAAAGCAAAAGAGGAGCAATTTCATGAAGAAACTCATTACACTGCTTTTACTTCTTACAGTCATGTTCAGCATATCGGCATCCCCCGACGGAAGCTGGAGCATCGGTATCGCGGCTGGCTACACAAACAACACGGTCCTTCAGCAGAAAGGATACAGAATAGACACAGGCTATGAGAACGGCCACGGATTTTCCGTATCCGTTCCCGTAAACTATAAGGCATCCGATTTCTTCAGTATTGAATCAGGT
>JBJEWN010000127.1:0-3883 GCA_051885075.1 Bullifex sp. | reverse complement strand
AAGCAGAAATAAAATCAACCACTTTATTCACTTTTTTCATCACTTCTATCTGAATTTCCACTCATTTTCTTCCATTGTAAGGAAAAACAGAACGTAAAAAATATCAGGATGCATAGAGGAAGGAGCACAAGACGGGGATGGGTAATGAAAACAGATCGTCCTTCGGATAGAAGCTGACCAAGAGTTGGAACCTCAGGGGACACCCCTGCCCCGATGAAACTCAGCGTTGCTTCCAGAATGCATGCAGCTGAGAATATGAACGGAAGCTGTGTTCTTAACAGGGGAAGAGTATGTCTCATTACTGTTTTAAGCATTGTTTTCACAGGTCTTATCCCTGTTACTATTGCAGCTTCAAAGTATCCGGATGCAAGCTGTTTCCGTCCTTCCGATCTGACAAGACGGGCACACTGCGGAGTGAATACAGCTGTCATCACGAGTATGAGAGTCCAGACACCTCCTCCTGATGTTACCATCAGGAGGGACGCAAAGAGCACTGCGGGAAGTGCTTTCACCGCATCAGCAGTTCTCATAAGAATCTCATCCGCGCACTTTGATGTGAGGGAAAGTGTTCCGGCAAGAAATCCGATGAGTGCGGAAAGTATTGCAGCTGATCCTGCGATCAGGAGGGAATTCCTTGCTCCCACACAAAGGCGGGAAAGAACGTCACGCCCCAGTGCATCGGTTCCAAGCAGGTGTTCTGATGATGGAGATGAGAGCACTGAAGCAAGATCCATCTCATTGGGATCTCCCGGAAAAAAAGGTAAAACAAGCACAAAGAGAAGTATTACGCTAAGGAGTTTCTTCACAGCCCCTCCTTACATCCAGAACGGCAAGCACGATATCCTCAGCGATGCTGAGTGCAGAGGACAGCATCACTGTTATGATCATCATACCCGCAATCGTTCCCGTATCCCTTCGTGCGATGGCTGTTACCATCAGAGAGCCAAGTCCGGGGTATGAAAATAGAGTCTCGACGGCGGCAGAGGAAGCAAAGAGGGAAATGAAGCTCTGATCAAGAAGAACCATTATCCCAGGACTGATGTTTGCAAGCACATGAGTAAGCGTAACCCGGTTTTCAGAAGCACCTTTCGAAAGTGCAAACTTCACATAGGGCATGTGCTCTTCATCCATTTCCATTTCCCTGATTGTTTTCATCAGAAGTCCCGTATGCATGAATGCAAGCGTGATGGCAGGAAACAGTGCTGACAGAAACGGTTCCTCACTGCTGTATGAGGGAAAGTATCCGAACACTCTTGATGAGAAAAGCATCAATAGAAGTGAGGAAATGAATGCGGGAACAGTGAAGGAAAGAAGCGAGACTGTTTCAAATGTTTTCCTCATACCATGTTTTTTATCAAGATACAGCATCATGACGGTGATCACGACAGCAATTGCAAGGGACATGATGGCAAGCCCAAGAGTCGGAACAAGTCTTTCCAATATAACTTCCGTCACACTTTTTCCCGCAAATGCGGAAGGGCCGAATGAAAACGTAAGTGCACGTGCAAGGAATTCTGAAAGCCCCATTTCTTCCGTGATCACTGAATCATTCACACCATCACCAAGAAGATATGCAGAGCTGTCTCCCGGAAGGATCCGGAGAGCAAGCCAGATAAAGCATAAGGAGAGGATGAATGTAACTGTGACGGAAAGGAGCCGTCTCAAAAACCTTTCAAACACGGTTACTGAGTTTAACATTATTTTCCCACCGCAGGTAGATTAGGCAAATCAAAAAGTGTAAGCTGAACACATGTCCGCCGTAATTGAAGTAAATGATGTCACCCTTGAACTTGATGGAAGGAAAATCCTCGATAATGTGTCGTTTTCCATTGAGAAGGGTTCCTTCACCGTGATCGCAGGGAAAAACGGGGCAGGAAAAAGCCAGTTGCTGAAGATAATCAAGGGACTGAAAAAACCGACCTCCGGAACCATTCTGATCAACGGTGAGGATATGACGAAAAACAGGAAGAAAAGACTTGCTTCGGTCGGACTGGTGTTTCAGAATTCAGACCTTCAGTTTGTCGGTGAGACAGTTGAAAAGGACATAATGTTCGGTCCTGAAAACCTTGGATGGGGTGAAGAACGCATCAGGAAAAAGACAGAGGAAATGCTTTCACTCTTTTCCCTCACTGAATTAAGGAACAGAAGACCATCCACACTTTCAGGAGGTGAGAAACGCCGCCTTGCCATTGCAGGTGTGCTGGCAATGGAAGTTGATACCGTATTCCTTGACGAACCGTTCACAGCCCTGGACACTCCTTCCGTACTCACCCTTATAGACACACTCATAACCCTCCATAAGGAGGGAGTAACCCTTGCAGTCGTATCCCATGAAGCAGAGCGCTTCCTGGCCCATACCGACAGGGTAATCATTCTGAATAAGGGAAGAAAGGTTTTTGACGGACCTGCTGAGGAATCTCCGGATGAACTCAGGAAAAACGATGTATACATTCCCCAACTTCCCTTCAGGAGTCTTACATGGAAGGCCATGTGATCTTCCGGCACAGGGAGGGAGACGGTTTTCTTAACAGGTGCAATCCCCTGATCAAGCTTGCATGCCTGATAATACTCTCCACTCTGCTTTCATTCACATCATCACTATCAGTAATTGTATTTTTCATCACATTGCTGATACTTACCTTTGCAATTAAACTCCCCTGGAAAAGTCTTTTCTCAGGATGCATCTTCTTCCTGATACTTGCCGCATTCATATTCATCACCGACATGATGGATGATAAAACAGCTTTAACATCCGCAGCCTCATCAATGCGCTTCCTGTCGATCCTGATAATGTCACTTCTCTTCACTGATACGACAAGCCCTAACGATAGTGCAAGAAGCATATCATCATTCCTTTATCCCGTATTCAGGAAAAAAGCAGTAACATTCGGTTTCATCGTGGAACTTACTCTTTCCATGATACCTACAGTCCTCGAGACCATGACAGGGATAAAGGATGCCAGGGCATCCCGCGGGGAAGTGATGCTCCGCCACCCGATAAGGGCAATGACAGGACTCTCTGTCTCACTCTTTTCATCCATGCTTGATAACATATCATCCTATGCTGATGCGCTTGAAGGAAGGCTTTACAGCGATGAAGTGAGAAGAAAGGCACCCGGTTTCTCGCACAGGGATGCAATACTGACCGCCATACTCATCGCACTGTCAGGAGTTCTGCTATGGACAAAATGACGCTCAGGAAAATGCTCAGAGGACATCCTGTCACAGGAGAGGAATCAGCAGCGATTACGGAAAAACTCTTTAACAACAGCGCAGTAATCAATGCTTCCGCACTTCTGCTCTACTATCCGCTTAAGGATGAACCTGACATCAGGGCCCTCTTCAACATGGGAAAGCCTGTATATCTTCCATCAGTCAGCGGCATGGACATGACGTTCCGTCTTCTTGACAGCACTCTTGAAAAGGGTGCATACGGGATCCCGGAGCCTAAGGGTCCGGTTATTGAAGACTATGGCAATGCTGTCATAATTGTTCCGGCCCTTGCTTATGATCATGAGGGTTACAGACTGGGAAGAGGCATGGGATACTATGACAGGTTTCTCTCATCCCACAGCATTTATTCAATAGGAGTGACAGTAAAGGAAAGAGTTCTGGAAACGGTATTCAGGGAAAAGCATGACATCAGGGTCAATGAACTTGTCACTTCGTGAACTTGTGAAAATCCTCACCTGAAAGCATTTCTAGGAAATCCTTTACGGAAGGCCTTGAAAAGTCACATTCACAGAGTCCATCCCTTACATCCTTCTCATGAACCCAGCTGAGCAGGGCACCTAGTGCCGAGACATACTCCGATGGTTTTGTGGGACATGATGCAAGGAGGAACACAAGGTGAACGGGATCAGGGAAGATATCATCATAAATG
>JBJEWN010000126.1:0-3892 GCA_051885075.1 Bullifex sp. | reverse complement strand
CATCACTGTGGGTTGTAAGTACTGAAGGCTGAATCGGTCTCCGCCCACTGTCGGTATCAAACGGGAAAGGATATGGTCAGAGTTCTTTTATCCCGGATGGGATATGTTATGACTGCTGTCATAGGTTATATGTTTCCTTCACATACACGAAAGGGGAATACTGATGATTGACAAACCTGCTCTTATCGCCGCCGGGATTGATCCCGATGATGCACTTAAAAGACTGATGAACAGCGAATCGCTTTACATGAGGCTTTTGAAGAAACTGCCCGATGACGGAACCTTCTGTGAACTTAAGAATGCCGTTGCCGTTAAGGACCATGAGCTTATGTTCCGCTCGTCCCATACGCTGAAGGGAGTAGCCGGTAATCTCTCGCTTAAGAAACTGTATGAGCTGCTTTCCGTTCAGGTTGAGTTTTTCAGATCAGGAAGTGATGATGAAGGGATCGCGATGATGGATGATATTGAAAGTGCTTATGATGCCGTTATTGCGGCTGTAGGTAAGCTTTGAGGCCGTATATGAGAAAATTACTGATAGTTATCTGCTCTGTACTGATGCTTTTCGGATGCAGCGGAAAGAAAACTGATTCCGTTTCCGTCCCGGCTGAAAATGTCAGGGCGGAACAGAAAGCTGATGAAAGGGTCGGTGTGACCATATACATGTATGACGTCAGTCCGATGAAGCAGCTCACGCCTTATCTGACTGAGCTTTTTCCTGATGTCGACATCAGTGTGGTGACTGCGGTCAATGACATAAAGGCACTGGATTATCTCAGCTCGAAAGGTGAGCTCTATGACATCATTCTCTTAAGGCGGTTCTCGCTGAATGATACCAAGAACATCAGGGATCAGCTGCTTGATCTCAGCCGTACAGAGGTTGCTGCCAGGTTCCACTCCTCGATTCTCGACCAGAACAGGGATGAGGACGGCTCAGTGAAGTGGCTTCCGAGTGCCGCCGAGATCGACGGAATCATTGCAAACCGCTCGCTGTTTGAAAAGTGCGGGCTTTCCCTCCCCACTGATTACGAAAGCTTTGCAAACGCATGCACCGTTCTCTCCGGAAACGGAATAATCCCGGTTTCCATAGACTGGAAATATGACTATACATGTCTTGAGCTGCTTCAGGCCGCATCACTGTCCCGGCTTACGGCAGTTGACGGTGTTGCCTGGAGACAGCGCTATGAAAGCGAGAAGGAAGGGGACCCGGTCGGGCTGGACCGGGAGCTCTGGCTTCCCGTGTTTGATAACCTGATGAGGTTTCTCGATGACACGCTTGTTCCCGCTTCCGATTTCAATAAGAGTCTTACCAATGTGAATAAGGAATTCCTGGCAGGGGATGCGGCAATGATGAGAGGGACTTCCGATGTGTGCCGGACATTGATCGACATGTATGGCATCGATGCGGTCATGCTTCCCTATTTCGGTGAAAGGGAGAGGGATAACTGGCTGCTTACATATCCCACGTTCCAGGTTGCAGTGAATAAGAAAGTTGCCGATGATCCCGCAAAGTATGAGGCTGTGATAAACATACTCAATGCGATGTTCTCTGAGGAAGGGGAGCGCCACACCGCAGCCGGTGTTCCGATGCTCTCCTATACCACTGTCAACAGGATTGTCATGCCTGAATATTTCTCGGAAATCCAGCCTCAGATCGACAGCAACCATCTCTACATGAGGCTTGCTTCCACGAAGTTCTTCCAGGTATCGCATAAGGTCGTGCAGAAGATGGTCGCCCGTGAATATGCATCTCCGGAAGATGCATTTGACGCATTCAATGAACTTCTCACGTCTGATGCGGAAACGCCGGTGCCTGAAGTGGCCTTCACAAATGACACATATGTTCCTTACGGGATGACGGAAAACGGAAACATGGCTGAAAACGCACTGCTTTCCACACTTAAGGACAGGCTCTGGTTTGAAAGCGGTGACCATGCAATCCACTATGCACCTGATGCTGAAGGCCTTGTTCAGGCAGATGTGGCTGTTGCCTTTTCCGGTCTTCTCAACTGGTCTCTTTTTGAAGGCGGTTACACTGCAGCTGAGACAGGATGGCTTGCATCCCCCAGAAAGGGCATCAGCATCGCAGAGCTTACCGGTGAAGAGATCGATGCTCTCATGAAGGAGCTTGTGGATGTGAGAGCAGACGGATCAAATCCGATTCCGCACATCAACATGATCCCGGTCGCTTCAGGTTTCTCATACAGGATAAGTGATACTGGAAACGGTACATTCAGTTACATTGGATCCGATCTGGAAAAGGACAGGACGTACAGGATCATGGTTGTCGGTAACATGACGGTCCTGGCAGACCCTGCTTTCTCCGGTGCGCCTCTTTCAGAAGGTCTTAAGTCAAAACTCTTCAGCACGAAGGGAATTGCCGCAACCGTGCTTCCCATTATGCTGAAAATGCCTGATGCCGCTTTCAGTAAGGCTGTACCTTATCTTTCGTTTGAATAGGGAAAATTACGATGAAAAGAGCTTTCCTTACCATTCTTGTTTCTGTATTCATCACGGCCTTTGTAATCGTGATGAGCATCTCATACATGAATTACTCGGACAGAATGATTTTCGAGGAGAGCGTATCCCATCTTGAGGAGATCTATTCCTACCTTTCAAAGCAGATAAGCAGCATACAGCTGAATACGCTTTCCTCGATGCACCAGCTTTCATCCCAGCTGGAATACTTTGCGGGAACAAGACAGGATGACGGCTTTGTCAGGAAGATGATCGCTGACTTTCAGGCGTCCATGGGGTTTGAGGAATTCTACTTCGTATCCCGAAACGGTGAGATGATGAATCCTTCAGGCAGGTACAGAAGGTTTGATCTCGGAGGGGATATCGTTGATCTGATAATAGACGGGAAGGACATCGTGTCGGATGTCTCCCTTCCCGGAGCGGACAGTCATACCCTGTACGGGGTTAAGTGCGAGTCTCTTGAATATGACGGCTTCAGCTTTGAAGCCATCGCGGTCGTGTTCCGCAATGACTCCGTACTGGACCTTCTGAACATAAGCGCATTTGACGGGATGAGTGAGAACTTCGTAATCACATCAGACGGACGGATCGTGATGAACGGTTCTTCCTACAGGGACAGTGAGGACAGATTCTATAATCTTTTCGACTATCTTTCCCATAACTCCGACATGTCTGCCGCCTGGCTTGCCGTGCTTGAGAAAGCAGTGCGCGCCGATGAGAGCGGGGCCATGTCTGTCATGATAAATGACGTTTCCTACTACATGATTTACAGGGATATACCCCATTCCGCCTGGAATCTTGTGGGCATGATCGAATCGGAAATCGTGAACAGGAACATAAACCGTCTCCAGGGTGCAACTGCTGCACTCGGTGCAGGTGTCGCAGGCGCACTGGTCCTCCTTATCGTGATCTTCCTGCTTTACCTTATCTCAAAGGAAAAGCAGAGGCAGAGGGATGAGATAAGGTTCCGTGATGAGCTCTTTGACGGGCTTTCCCATAACGTGAATGATGCATTCATCGTACTCGAGCATGGAACCGGTGCCGTGACATATATCACGTCCAATATCCGTGACATCATGGGTGTCTCATGCGAGGAGGTGACTAACGATCTGTCCTCGCTTGATCCGGAAACACCGGAGTGTGCGATAAAGTGTAAGCTTGCCGAACTGCATCAGGGTGCCGAAAGGGTGTTCTGGAGTGAGGAATACACCAACAGGATTGACGGAACGGCGAAGTATCTTGAGATCACGGCATATACAACACATTTCAGCACGCTTGAGCGTGATGTCATCGTAATAGCCGACAGGAGTGAGGACAGAAGGCTCAGGGATGCACTCGCATCTTCCCTTGAGATAGCAAGGAATGCCAACAGCGCAAAGAGCAACTTCCTTGCAAACATGTCCCATGACCTCAGGAC
>JBJEWN010000125.1:0-3899 GCA_051885075.1 Bullifex sp. | reverse complement strand
AAGCATTCGGTAAAATGGGAAAGGAAGGAATGCGCGAAACTGATAAGGAAATACTCAGCCTAATGCTGGAGGATTAGTGATCAGGAGCTGAAAGGAATCAAGGTCACGGGCAAGGATTTCAATGGCCTTTTCCTTGTCTTTTGCCTCGATAGCGGCCAGCAGGTTCGCATGGTTATGGGACTCCCCACTTCTGAAGCTTGTCTTGTTGTGTTTCTTTGACTGATACTGTGAATATGCCCTGGACATAAGCATCAATGTATTTTTCAGCTGCTTCACCAGGTATTCATTCCCTGATAAAGATGCAAGTTCAAGATGGAACTGACTGTTGCTGTTCCAGTGAAGAAGCACGCTTTTCTCACCATCCTGATGGGCATTTTCAAGTACTTTCCTGAGATGGGAAATATCTTCACCCGTTATCCGGTCAAAACTGATGTTCAGTGCCCCGAGCTCAAGTATCGCCCTGGTTTCCTTTACTTCCCTGAGTTCTGTCTGTGATACCTCAAGCACTTCATATCCGAACCTGGGAATGCTCCTTAAGATTCCTTCATTGGATAGTTCTATCAGCGCTTCCCTGATCGGTGACTTTGATATATTGTATTTTTCAACAAGCTCCTTTTCGGAAAAGGTCATGCCGGGAAGGTACTTTCCCAGCATGATTTCTTCGTACATTGATTTATATACCATTGATTTAAGTGATTCATCGCTACCTTTTTTCATGGACTGAATTATACAACAAACATGGGTGTTATTTCACCATAAAATGTAACGGAGACAGTTCTTAATTTAATCTTCTCCCATCACTGTATTTCATTGGATGCTCCTGAGCACCGCGTCTTCAGCTGAACTCACTTAAATAAAGGCTTCCGTCAGGCTTATTCTTCTCAATGAAAGCACGCACATCGGAGGAAAATAATCTTATCTCATCTTCACCGAGATACACCATGTGTCCCGTGGGATATCGTTTGATGAGAACCCTGTCTTCATCAAGCTCAGCGTGGGAAAGCATGTAGTACAGCACACCTGACTCAGTAGTCAGGTCATAATACCCGTTTGCAAAAAAGACTCTCATTGCAGGCCTTCGCCTCATGGTGTTTGAAAGGCACTCCGATGCAGGGGTATCGCAATCCCTGTTCCACCTTCCCGATATCTTAACTGCAGGTTTGTACGTCCTTTCCTGTCCCCTGATTCCGAGAATCGGAAACAGTCCTGAAACCAGAACGGAGAGGAATGCAGGATTATACTTACCCCTGACTCCGTCGATCGACAATCCGTACTTTGATTCATCACTTTGTGATGTGTAAAGAGGACGGGTTAACCTTCCGTCAAGACGTGAAACGGCAAGATGTCTTTCCTTCAGTATCTCATCCTTTACGGAAAAGCTGTCAATTCTCAGCTTCCTCTCCTCCAGATACTCATCTGAAACGCCTGTATAGTACCTGATCCTTTCCTTCATGGACTCCCTTTCGGTGCCCTTAAGACGGTTTCCCTTATTCAGTGCTGTAAGGTACTCTGAATCGGCAAAGTTCCTGGCTTCCTTTGCCCACGCATCCAGAGGAACGGAATGATCCGTGTTATGGAGCCAGTTTATTGATGCATAGGTTTCGAATCCCAGCACTGCCTTTTCAATCGGGAGATCAACATTGAAGTATTTCCCCTGTGTTATCGTGTTTCCGATCATGATCAGGCCATCGAAGGAAATGTCATAGCATCTTTCATCTCCCTGCTTTGATGCGATCTCGACTGCCATCGCAGCCCTGGTGCATCCATAACTTTCCGCAAGAATGTACTTCGGGCTCTGATATCTGTCATACCGTTCAAGCCACATCTGTACAAAGGATACGAAAGCTTCAGCATCTTCCTTAATCCCGTAAAAGTCCTTTTCACGGGATCTGTCGATCAGAAGGCCGAATCCAGTGCTGACTGGATCAACAATAACAATGTCTGCCACATCAAGCAGGCACTGCCCGTTATCCGTCATTTTGTAAGGCGGAAGAGCGTCTTCCTCATCGGGATTATCCTTATATTTCAGTCTCTTCGGTCCAAGCAGACCTGTATGAAGCATTACGCTTGATGATCCCGGTCCTCCGTTGAATGCAAATATGACGGGACGCAGTGCTTTGTCATCCACATCTTTCCTGAAGTAGGAAAAGGAAAACAGCGTTGCGATCGCGTTTCCTGCTTCATCATAAAAGACATTGTCCTCACTTACTGATTCATAGAGAACATCCTTTCCATTTATCTTTACACTCCCTTCGGAAACAAACCTCATGGGAGAGAATCTTTCCTGACAGAACATGCGCATCTCCTTAATGTAACTTATTATATTATAAAGATTACTCTCTTTCAATATAACACCCGCTTTGTCTTAACCTGGCTTTGTGCCGTAATGAATGAATATATATTTGAAAGTATATACTATTGTATATATATTATGTTCAGGAGACCTTTTAAATGACGGTAATCAGTAACGACGGGCGATTCGAATGGGACAGCGGGAAGAACGAGCTGAATAAGAACATATACTGATTATTTTCACATGCTGTTCCTGTTCAATTACCTGGTAAATAAGCCTGTGACTGATGTTTATCCGTCTGGAGTATGCTCCCTGAAAATCTCCTAACAGTTTTTCAAATCCGGGAGGAGTCTGGTAAGGATTATCCCGTAATATATCTATCAGGGCTTTTGCCTTATTATCCAGGTGTGCGGCTTTCAGCTTCTGAATGTCGGCAACAGCTTTTTTTTGCGAAGACTATTCTGTACACTACCATTCTACCTCATTTTCAGCTACGCATTCCTCAATAGGGGTACTCAGCCCTTCAATAATCTTCTCTCTCTGTTCCGGAATTGAGTATAGGTGCAGTGTTTCCATAAGACTGATGTAGTCCTCTTCGCTGATAATCACTGCATTTCCCTCTTTTGTAGTGATGGTGACAGGTTCATTATGTTTTATTGTCTGTTCCAGGATGCTAAAAATGTTTTTCCTGAAATTTGTAACATTTGTATTCAGCATAATTCCTATCTCCTTTATGTGTACATTATGATGTACATTGTCTGTTGCCGTCAATTTATATGTACGTAAAGATGTACATTTCGGTTATGCATACAAATATAACCATAATTTGCCTGAACGAAGAATTGAACAGATATTGTCCTTGTGGAGATCAGTATTATGACAGACAACACGGCATTGGTAGCTTTCCATGATGGTTTACTTGAATTGAATGCAGCAGTTTCTTTCAGTGAGAATACCGTATGGCTTTAGCTTGATCAGATATCAAAGCTCTTTGAAAGGACAATACCATAAACATCCTTTCTGAATGGGAACCTGAAGAAGTGGAAGCTGTTGCAAAAAATGCAACAGCTCAAATTGCAGAGCCCGGATTTCCATTTACATAAACCAATAAAAACAAAACAACTCCCTGAATCAGGGAGTTGCCGTAATGGAGCTGATCGGGATCGAACCGACTACCTTTTGAATGCCATTCAAACGCTCTAGCCAGGTGAGCTACAGCCCCTTACAGAGAAAGAGTCTACAACGGATATCGACTGTATGTCAAATGGAAGTTAGGGCTATCCCATAAAAACAAGCTTCCCCATCAGGAAACACATTAATCGAAAACTCCAAAAAAGGGACTGTGCCTGTCCTGAACCGGAGTGTGATAATTAACCAGTTGTCAATAATGTTTTGAGATAGAGTAAAACCATGCTTTTTAAACTATTGACAACCTCAATCATAAATCCCAGGAAGTTTATGATTGAGTCTCGTTTATTTCTTTGTCCGGTCTTCAGCTTCCAAGTCTTCAACCCGCTCAAATTCACGGGTATTATTAGTGAATAAGATCAGATCCTCCGCTTTTGCATGAGCTGCAATCAGCATATCCATCGGGCCAATCGGTGTG
>JBJEWN010000124.1:0-3914 GCA_051885075.1 Bullifex sp. | reverse complement strand
AGGCTGTGGCTTCCGGGAATGCTTGAAGGCAGGAAGTTCGAAGCATACTTCCTCTTTGATGACCGTACGATGGTCGATAAGAAACTGGTCTGGCTTGATGAGGAGTAGCATAGGCCTGGGACTTGTTCAGGCAGGAGGGCCAATGTCATTCTACCCTGTCAGGAATCCGTCAGAGGAAAGAAATGTCATCAGAAAAGCAGTAAAGCTCGGCATAAGGAACTTTGACAGTGCCTACACCTATCCTGATGCCGACACCATGCTCTCTGCAGTAATGAAGGAACAGCATGTCAGCAGGGAGGAATGGGACATTACCGAAAAGGTAATGTGCATTCCTACATTCAGACGCAGGGCAGAAACATGTCTCAGGCGACTTAACTGCGATTACATCGACACTCTGATGATCCACTGGCCAACCCATGACGGAAAGCTCCTTTTTTCGGTACTGAAGGAGCTTGAAGAAATGAAAGATGAAGGAAAGTGCCTGAGAACGGGTGTGAGTAACTTCCCGTCACACATTCTGAGGGAAGTCGCATCCGATTTTGAGATAAACGTCACTGAAAGACCGTTTTCACTTCTCTGGACAAAGGATCACCGGGAGACGGCTGAACTTGCAAAGGAAAGAAACATTTCAATGTATGCTTATGCTCCTCTTGGCTTCGGGCTGCTCTCAGGAAAATACAGAACAAGGGAAGCACTCTCCGATGACAGAAACAGACTCTGGGTATTCGGCCATCTGAATGAGTATCATGCACTCATTGATGAGATAAAACGCATAAGCGAAGTGCATGAATGCACGCCATGTGATGTGGCCCTTGCTTTCTCATCGTCCTTCGGTTATGAGAAAGTATTTGCAGGAGCCAGGACTGATTCCCAGCTTGATATTTTCACGCGCCCGGTTACACTTGATGATGAAGAGCTTTCAGAACTTTACGTGAAGGCAGAGGAACTGTCAGCTCTCTCAGATTCAGACAACATGTACGGACACAGGTGGTAAAAGAAGTGGATATCCTACTAAAAAGAGCAGAATGCGAAACAGTCGTAAAAAAGAGCAGGTTCATATCCATAGCCCTTCCATGCTCCTCTCTTGAGGAAATAAAACCTCTGGTCAAATCGATAAGGGATGAGCATCCCGACGCAACCCATGTGGTCCATGCCGCGGTAATCGGTCCCAAAGGAGACCTCTATTCCATGAGCGATGACAGGGAGCCTAAGAACACGGCAGGCCGCCCTGCCCTTGAAGTGCTGAAAGGAAGCGGGGTCACGAACATACTTGTATGCATAGTAAGATACTTCGGAGGAACGCTGCTTGGAACAGGCGGACTTGTAAAAGCATACGGAGACAGTACTAAGGAAGTTCTGGGCATCATCGAGACGGAACCACTGATCGCAAAGACAGGTTTCACGATGCTGCTCTCATACGATATGTATGAAAGCATCAAACGCCTGCTGAAGGAAGTTCGGGCATCCTCAGTTGAAGAGGAGTTTGCATCAGGCATTACCATAAAGGGAATGATACCCATGGCGAACAGGGAAAGTCTTTCAGAAGGATTTCAGACGATAACAATGGGACGGTGCACGATCAGTTTCTCGTGATCTGGAGTCTCTTTTCCGGATTTTCAAGTGCCGGCACAGGTTCTGAAACCTTAACCCTTACAGAACTTCTTTCCTCCGCGAACCTGATGCAGACAGATATCACTTCCTCAAGTGCCTTCCTTTCCACATGCTCAAGAGTATCATCCTCAGTGTGGATTACTGATGTGGAACCATCCATCGGTACTGCGGTCACGGTAACCGACTCGATTCCCGCCCTGGCAGCGGAAGCTGCATCGGTAGCCCCGGAAAAGAGCGGCATCGCTCCAACCTTTGAGGGATACCCCATTCTGTCGGCAATGCGTGAAAGCTCAGCTGCAAGGGTTGCAGAGAGATCAGTAAATCCATTGACATCCTTTGTGAGGAAGGTCAGATCAGATGACGAGCAGAGACTGTCCAGATTGATCACAACCGGATTGACAAGCTGTTCTTTATGATGTGAAAACCACCATCGGGAACCCTTAAGACCGCATTCCTCTCCGTCAAAGGAAGCAAACACCAGCCTTGTTCCGGCAAAACCTTCCCCAATGACCTTCTTCCAGCTGAAATACCTGGCCAGCTGTGTGAGCGCGCATGCAGAAACAAGATTATCCCCGATCCCGGGTGAATACTTATCCGATATAAGGCGCCAGAGCCAGAGGTAAATGAATGCCGTACCCGCCAGCAGAACAAGCAGGACGATTATGGAAACGGGTGGAAGATTGACTGAGAACAGTTCTCCCGTGAATATGTCCGCGATCAGACCGGAAACAGTTACCAGTCCCGTTATTCCATAGTGTATCAGTGGCAGATGAAGACTTAGGAAAAGCTTCATCCTGTCATTCTTCCTTATTCCGTAAAGCGGAGCTGCATCATGATGGGATGTGAATACGATCGTATCGGTACACGTCCCATCCGGTTCAATGCTGCCATGGACATTTGTCATGTCCGAGGCTCTGAAAATCTGTCTTTCAGGCCCATCGCAGAGCAGATACTCTTTAACAAACAGGAATACCGTAAAAACAAAAAGCAGCAGTGAAAGGATATTGCACCCCAGGAAATCCAGGAAAAGAATCAGCGGAGTACAGACTGCAATAAGCTTGAGGACTCCCCCGTAGGAGGCCTCACTGGAGCGGAATGACGTGATGAGTGAATCATCACAGTATTTACGCAGTTCCTCAAGCAGAAGACGGGCACACTTACGTGTTGCCTCACTTCCTGCCTTACGCTCACCTGTTTCACCTGCGATCCTTCCGGTCAGCTCATAGGCTGAGTCGGCAAGCCTGTTTGCCTTGAGGGTATCAAGGTCCTCATTACCCTTCTTAGCTTCAAATATAACCATTTTCTGCTTCTTTTTTCCAAACGGCCAGAACATACTCCCCTAATATAGCAAAACAAAGCAGTGTTGATGAGTTTTTTAGTGATAAAATTATATCCATGAAGACAAGAACCATCATCGAGGCTGTCATTGCAATAATATTACTGACAGTTGCTGCCGTTACGGTAATAATGGCACCAAGGCAGATATCATACCTGCAGGATCCGGAACAGATATACACCATGGAAGCCGGAATCCTGAAGCAGAATCTTTACTTCAGGGACGGCGAGGCTATCACGATCAGTTATTCATTTGATGAGCCGGGATTCAATACCCTGAAGAAAAAGTACGGGCTTGAAATGACTGCAGGCAAAGGCTCTTCCTTCCATAAAGCAGTGAGACTAATGAATGAATATGCTCCCCGCCTGACTCATGAAAGCAACTATGACAACCATGTTGAAATAAGGGCACTCCCTCTTCTTGAATACAGCCTTGATAAGAAACAGAACGGAATAAACTGCCTGAACAAGGCACAGATACTCAACGAAATGTGTCTTGCACTCGGGATTCATTCGAGGAAGCTCTGGCTGATGCCGGTTTCCCCCTATGACAATGACTGCCATGTCGTGAATGAAATATGGGATGAAGAACTGAACAAGTGGATAATGCTCGACATCACGGACAATTCCTACTGGGTTGATGAGAACGGAACACCGCTTTCCGCTCTGGAAATCAGGACAAAGGGAGCAAAGGAGGAATTCTGCACTCCTGTTCATCCCGATGATGGTCTTTCAGATCTCGGCAAAGTAAAGAAAAAGAATCTTGATACTTTCCTCTACATCATGAAAAACATGGCATGGCTGGAGTATAAGGACAGCTACGGCGAAGGCAGCATAGGTCAGATATACACTCTCTGTCCAGAAGCGATGGACATGGAATGCATGACCATAAGCATCGATTCAATTATCAGGGCGCATTGACAAACTCGATGAACCGGTCCTTAAGGTGAATCTTCTTCACAGCATAA
>JBJEWN010000123.1:0-17917 GCA_051885075.1 Bullifex sp. | reverse complement strand
TCCTGTTGTGGAATATTCTGGTGCCGGATCATTTGATTTTTATTATGAATATGAAAAGCAGCCATGTAATTCAAATGGTAAATTGGATAATAATGTAAGTTTTACAGGCTACTCAACAAAATTTGCTTGCAGTGATCTTCAGGTATTGCCTGGGATAGCCCCTAATACCAAGCATAAGGCAGAGGTTGTCTACCGCTGGATAATTGATCCGGAAAAGTATCAGAGTCTGCCTGAAGGCGTTGAGTTTGTCTCAACCGTTACCATCAACATAGGAGTTGAATGATGAAGAGATTACTGTTTTTCATGCTGATGGTATTCTGTTTTGCTGTTGGCCTTTCAGCTGCCACACAGCAGTATGTTCCCGGTCTGAAGCGCGGATTCATGATTGAGGGCGGTGTGGGTAAGTACAACCAGATTAATGTCAGTCCGATCATAAATACATCGAATAACATGTCTGATCTTGATAAAGCGAAAACAGGTGTTCCGTTCAATCTTACAGATCCTTCCGTCGCTTATACGGAAATATCAGGTGGCGGACGTCAGATCGGGACCTGGTCAGTGGCAACAAACTATTCTAATGTAAAGATTAAGATTTCAGCAACTGATCTTGTATGTTCTGCTGATGCCTCCAATCCCATAAAATACTGGATCGTATTCCATATCATGTATGCTTCCTTCAATGAGGATGGCAGCTTCAAAGAAAACATGCATGAGGATTTCAGACTGCTGAGCGGAACCGAGGATGTATTTAAAATAAACAACAATCTTGGTGATGAGCCTTTTCCCGTGGTTTCCTATAATCAGGACATAAGGGTTTATCTTGCAGAAGAAGTAACTCCTGGTGATGAGAAGTATGAGAAGTACCCTTACGGAATTTACGAAAGTACCGTTACGATACAGGTTTCAGGAGAGTAATGATGAAGCATGTCATATTAATTGCATTAATGATGCTTTTATGTGTTCCGGTTTTTGCCGAGGTCACATACTTTCTGGAACAGAAATCAGACTGTTTCAACGTAGACCTGGGATCAAAAAAGTACATTCACCATACTGATAATGCAGCCTGGGGACAGGGCGGATCGGGAAATACACCTACTGATTACAACAGATATCATGATGACCAGATAATCTGTGTAGTGGGTGTTGAAGGTTCCACTGCAGAAACCACACTTGAGTTTACATTCACAGGTCAGGACTGGTACTATATCCTTAATGGAACTGATACCAGATATAAGCGCCCTTTCGGTGTTGATCTGGTCGTGCGTGGAAATGTAGGGGGTACACATACCACCATCTCTTCCGTACAGCATCTTGGCAGACAGTCATCCAGCCAGGGAGGAATTTCAGCTTCCGTTACTCTCCCGAAGACCGATGGAACTGCAACTTATAACGGAACAGCCATAACAGCAGCATGGCTGGACGTCGTTCTGGTTATGGACCCTTTCGTGAATACCGGAACAGGACTCATCACTCAGAACGGAAGCGATATCACTGATAACGAAAACAGCAATTATGGATATGTCATTGGGACGCAGGATATTTATACATCTTCGTTTACCGTACATGTTAATGATACTGAGCAGAACTATCTTTTCAATCTGAACGGGTATTATCAGAGAAGTGATCCGGATGTGAACAATAACGGTTTTTCATCTATAATCAGTGTGTTTCCCAATGCCAATGCAACCAGCTTTGATGTCAAAACACTTAAACCTGA
Source organism: Bullifex sp. (assembly GCA_051885075.1). Taxonomy (GTDB): domain Bacteria; phylum Spirochaetota; class Spirochaetia; order Sphaerochaetales; family Sphaerochaetaceae; genus Bullifex. The sequence goes on along the minus strand of JBJEWN010000123.1, from coordinate 16,200 downwards.
TAACGATACCATCAGCGATGAAATCGTGATCGGAGGTTATAATTTCACTACAAACAGTAAAGTAGTAACAAACAGGCCTTCTGAAGATTCTGCCAAAGCATATTTCTTTGTCTCATCAAGTCCTGACGGAACCATTGCAGGCAATAAGTTTACACTGAAGTATGTAAGCCCGATATCAGGTGTGACGGTAGCCAATCTGAATCCATACAACTCTGTTACTTATGAAGTGGGCCTGTCAGGAAAGGCTGGAACTGAGAGATGGTTTGACGGAACGGATAAATATGGAAGCCTTAATCTTCAGAACAGTGCCCTTAAGGCCGTAACGACTGTGGAAAAAGCCGCAAACCAGAATAAGTATACCATAAGGGTATTTGATGAAGGCAGCATACTCCTTCGAATATCAGGAGATGTTGAAAGGCTTTCTGCCGGACGATACCGGTCCGATATTTACTTCCATGTAGTCACTGACTGGTGATTATTCAGCCTCTGAATTGTTCAGGGGCTTTTTTACTGCTTCCTCCGGACAAAGAAAAAGGCTGGTATCTCATCCACCAGCCAAAGGAGGTGCAAACCGGTATGGTCTACAAAACTACATATCTAATTATATGTGCCACTTTTCCTCATACGTCAAGTAAATATTTCAGTCACTTTGCTTATCGAGGTTCTCACGTGCCACTGCAAGCATCAGCTTGATCCTGTTCTCCTGATTGACCTTCGTCGCGGACGGATCATAGTCGATGGGGACGATGTTGCTCTCGGGATATTTTTCCTTTAAGGGTCTTATCATTCCTTTTGCGACTATGTGGTTCGGAAGACATCCGAAGGGCTGCGTGCACACTATGTTGGAGTATCCCTTTTCGATAAGTTCGACCATCTCGGCAGTTAAAAGCCAGCCTTCACCCATCTTGCATCCCAGATCAATTATTCCTTCCGTATTGCCCTGAAGTTCCTTAATGGAAGCCGGCGCCAGGAATCCGTTCCTTTGAAGGGCTTCTTCCATGGCCTTTTCGTAGGTGCTGAGGTAGGGTAGGGCAATATGCTTCATAAAGAAGGCATATGATGCTTTTCTTCCATAATACTCATGGTCCTTTATTCCGTTTGAAAAGCCGTATAGGAAGAAGCCGAGCATGGGAGGAAGCATGACTTCACACCCCTCGCTTTCCAGGAACTCTTCAAGGCTGTTGTTCCCGAGCGGTGCGTACTTCATGTAGATTTCCCCCACGACACCGACTTTTACTTTCTTCTCTTTCCTGACTTTTATTGCGGCAAAGTCATCGCTCATAAGGTTGAAGTTTTTCTTAAGGTTGTGCCCGAAGTAGCCTTTGTTCTTCCGGTACATTCCGGTAAGCTTTTCAGTCCACTTCCTTACCAGTGCATCCGTTTCCCCTATATTTACCTCATATGGCCTTACCTGATGGGAGAGCATCATGAGCATGTCTCCGTAGAGAAGACCCGTGAAGGTCTGGACGAGCATCGGAAGCGTTACTTTGAAGCCCGGATTCTTATTCATTCCCTGAAAGTTCAGGCTTATCACCGGCATCTGGGGATATCCTGCCTTTTCAAGGGCCTTAATGAGGAGGAAGTAGTAGTTGCTTGCCCTGCATCCGCCTCCTGTCTGCGTGATCACGACTGCGCATCTGTCAGGATCGGCAACGTTGTTCTTTATGGCATCTATCATCTGACCGATGACGAGAAGTGCAGGGTAGCACATGTCATTGTGGACATATTTCAGTCCTTCCTCTATGACGTGGTGTGACGTGTTTTCAAGCAGAATGCATTTGTAGCCGTGGAGTGCAAACGGTGCCTTCATGATGTCAAAGTGGATCGGTGACATGTTGGGGATCAGGATCGTGTAATCCTGCTTCATGTCCTTTGTGAAAGGGGTGCTCATTTCCTGTCCTCCAGTGCTGCCAGCAGGGATCGCAGCCTTATCCTGACTGCTCCCACGTTGGTTATCTCATCGATTTTTATCTGTGTGTAAATCCTGTCCTTTTCCCTGAGGATGCTTCTGACTTCGTCCGTCGTGACTGCATCAAGTCCGCAGCCGAAGGAAACGAACTGCACGAGATCCATGTCATCCTGTCCCGTCACGTACCTTGCGGCATCGTAGAGCCTTGCATGGTATGTCCACTGGTTGAGGACGTTCACATCATGCTTTTCGGCGCGTACGCTGACCGAGTCTTCCGTGATCACGGAGCAGCCAAGGCTGGTAACGAGGCGGTCGATACCATGGTTGGTTTCCTCATCCACGTGGTAGGGCCTGCCTGCCAGTACGAGGATGTGCCTTCCTTCCTCCCTTGACTTCTTTACTATCTCCTCAGCCTTTGCATTTACCTTTTCATGGTATGCCTTCAGCTCGGCAAAGGCCTTTTCGGTTGCCTTCTTTACATCTTTTATCGGAAGTAAGAATGTAGCTGCGATTCTCTTTATGAAGTGCTTTTCATTGTCGAGCGAAAGGTAAGGGAACATGAGACGGCTTTTCCCCGTATCCTGGTTTGCCTTTATGACTTCGCCGTAGTAAGCGACCACAGGACAGTTGTAATGGTTATTTCCCTTTTCCTCATCCACGTTGTACGTTGATGAGGGATAGAAGATTATGTCGGCGCCTTTTTCCTTTAAAAGGGCAATGTGCCCGTGCATCAGTTTTGCAGGAAAGCATACCGTATCACTGGGCATACTGCTCTGCCCGAGAGTGTAGACATCCCTGTTCGATGTTCCGCTTACGATGACCCTGTATCCCAGATGCGAGAATAGCGTATGCCAGAAGGGAAGCAGTTCATACATTCCAAGTGCAAGCGGAAGACCTATCGTTTCCCGCGTGTTTCCGGTGGGCTTTGTCTCATATTCATGGATAAGCTTCTGCTTGTATGTGTAGAGATTGAATTCATCGTTCCTGCCTCCGTCCTTCGAGACGGGACGGTCACAGCGGTTGCCGCTGACAAGTCTCCTGTCACGGAAACTGTTTATCGTAAGCAGACAGTGGTTCGTGCACCCTTTGCATGTGGTGTTCGTTACCTTGTGGGTGAATTCATCCAGCTCTTCCTTTGAAAGGATGGTGCTTTCAGTCTTTCCGTCCCTGTCGGCACGCCGCTTTGCATGGAGTGCTGAGCCGAATGCACCCATGAGTCCTGCTATGTTTGGCCTGATGACATCATGTCCCATCTCAAGCTCGAATGCCCTTAATACTGCGTCATTAAGGAATGTTCCTCCCTGACAGACGATGTTCTTCCCGAGCGCATCGGCACTTGATGCCCTTATTACCTTATAAATTGCATTCTTGACGACAGAGATCGCAAGACCGGCTGAAATGTCCTCTACCGATGCTCCGTCCTTCTGCGCCTGTTTTACGGATGAGTTCATGAATACCGTACACCTTGATCCCAGCTCAACGGGTGCCTTTGAGCCGATGGCACGTCGTGCAAAGTCGGATACGCTGACACCCATGGCCTCGGCAAATGTCTGGAGGAATGAACCGCACCCCGATGAACATGCTTCATTGAGGAATATGTCATCAATTACTCCGTCCCTTATCCTGAAGCATTTGATGTCCTGTCCTCCGATATCGATGATGAAGTCGACGTCGGGACGGAAGAACTTTGCTCCCAGGAAGTGAGCCTGTGTTTCAACAAGTGAGTAATCGAGGCGGAATGCTGTCCTAAGCAGGTCTTCACCGTACCCGGTGGAAGCTGCCGCCCTGATCTTAATATATGGAAATTCCTCATAGAATGCATTGAGAAATGAGCTTACTGCCTGGACGGGATTTCCGTTGTTCGGGGAGTATCTGGTGAGAAGGAGTTTTCCTTCCTCACTGATGAGGCACATCTTGATCGTGGTTGAGCCGGCATCAACACCCAGATATGCGTTACCTTTATATGCCTTGGGATCGGTGCCTTCCACGGTTGCCTTAGCATGACGCTCCTTAAATGCATTGTAGGTTTTCTCATCCTCAAAGAGAGGGGCAAGCTGATTGAAGTTTCCCTTTCCGCTGTATGATCTGATCAGGGAGATGACTTCATCGATAGTGAGTTTTGTTTCGGTGGGAGACAGTGCCGCACCGAGAGCCACATAATAAAGTGAGTTTTCAGGGCATATTCCCTTAAGCCCGAGTTCCCTGTCAAAGAAGTATCTGAGGCGTGACAGGAAGGTGAGGGGGCCTCCGAGGTAAACCACGTTTCCTTCGATCTTCCTGCCCTGTGCAAGTCCCGCTATGGTCTGGTTGACGACTGCAAGGAGAATTGATGATGCTATGTCCTCAACCTTCGCTCCCTGGTTTATCAGGGGCTGGATGTCAGACTTTGCAAATACTCCGCAGCGCGATGCGATCGTATAGGTCTGTGTTGATTTCTTTGAGTAGTAGTCAACTTCATCACGTCCTATTCCGAGCAGTGTTGCCATCTGGTCGATGAATGCGCCTGTTCCGCCTGCGCAGGTACCGTTCATCCTTACTTCAAGACCGTTCTTCAGGAAGAGTATCTTGGCATCCTCACCCCCGAGCTCTATGATCGTATCGGTTTCAGGGATGTATTCTTTTGCGGCAACCCTGGTGGCATATACTTCCTGCACGAAGCTGATCCCGCATTCGGCTGCGACACCCATTCCTGCCGATCCTGATATGGACAGCGTGACTTTTTCATCTCCCGCATACGGCCTTACGGCCTCGAGCATTTCGGCACTCTTCTGTTTTATCTGTGAGAGATGCCGCTGGTAATCAGTGAAAAGTATCTCTTTTTTTTCGTTCAGCAGGACCACTTTTATTGTGGTGGAACCTACATCAATCCCCAAGTATAACATACTATGAAAAATGACGATTGTTACTAATTTTGTCAACTGAAAGTCTGATTTTTCATAAGTAAGTGTTTTTATTAAAAAGAACTGCAGGTTAATTTTTTTAATAGACGGAAAATAGTGATTGCGTCAGGAAAAGAATTCACCGCAACAGGTATATTCTTTGTAACACAATTGGAAATATGTGATAGAAAAACAGTATGCACGTATCTTCTGAATTCAGATGGTCAGTACAATTAACATTGTATGCATCGTCCCTGATGCATCTGATGTTCTGCAACCCATCTTGATTTTCTTTACCATTGAACTTTTCCGGGTTTCACTGTGATATCATGGTTCCAAAGTTTAAACCGGGAGACGATTGATTGATGACTTCGGACAAAGAGATAGCGGAACTCACAGAGGAAATAAAGGCATCATGTAAAATACTCACTTGCCTGGGTGATGAGATGAGACAGCACATCATCCTCGTGATGATTCAGGGCGGTGACTGTTATGGAATGAGAGTCAATGACATTGCATCCAGGTCATGTCTGTCCCGACCGGCCGTTTCCCATCATCTGAAGATTCTCAGGGAAGCCGGAATAGTCCGGATGAGGCGTGAGGGGACGCGGAACTATTATTACATTGATGCTGACATGAATGCCCTGAACAGTCTCATCGGCATGCTGAATCATGTCAGAACCATCATGGCATCGCTTCCGGACAGAAGCGGTGATGGCTGGAATTAACAGCAGAAAGGAGAAACTTAAATGGATAAGTTTGAATTGATGAAGAGCCGCCATTCGGTTCGCAGGTTTCTGGATAAACCTTTGGAAGCAGGCGCGGTTAAGATTCTCGAAAAGGAAATCATGGATGTCAACAGGGAGAGCGGACTGAACATTCAGCTGGTTCTGAATGAGCCTGAAGCATTTCAGGCCGGAAAACCTTCCTATGGGAAGTTCTGCTGCTGCAGAAATTACCTCGCACTGGCCGGAGGAAAGGGGGAAGACGGGAATATCGGTTATTACGGTGAGAGACTTGTTCTTAAAGCACAGGAACTCGGGATCAATTCCTGCTGGGTTGCCATGACTTATAAAAAGAACCTGGCAAAGGTTAATCTTGAAAACGGTGAGAAACTGTACATGGTCATCGCCCTGGGGTATGGGGAAAGTCAGGGATCAGCTCATAAATCAAAAGAAATAACTGCTGTCTCTGACTATAAGGATGGTGATCCCGACTGGTACAGGAAAGGTCTGGAAGCAGCCCTTACCGCACCGACTGCGATGAACCAGCAGAAATTCAGGTTCAGCAGAACCGGAAACAGGGTTGGGGCAAAAGCCGGTCTGAGCTTCTATACTAAAGCAGATCTGGGAATCGTAAAATATCACTTTGAGCTTGGATCGGGAAAAGGCAGGGAAATCTGGGCATGACCCAGATCAAAATGTGATATATGGTGTGCTGAGGGTGGGAGGCCCTCTCTGGGTCTCCCTTACTTCAGGGGCATGTTGTTCTGCTCTGCAATCTCCTGAAACTCATCCACGGTGATACCGATGTCGGCAGCGGCTTCCTCCAGAGTGTCAGCACCTTTTCGGATGTATTTGATCTTCTCAATGACACGGCCGATGATTAAGCCTTCCTCACGTCCGATGGTTACTCCTTCTTCACGTCCGATGATAACTCCTTCCTCACGTCCCTCTGCATGTCCTTTTGCATGTGCCTTCCTGCTTGATTCCGATATCAGTTCTTTCTGAGCTATGCACATATTGAATCTTCCCTCCTTCATTGCGGGGTTTTTCGGTATTCTGAAGGATGCGAACTTCTCCAGCATCCTTGCGGTGGTCGGTTCGACTGTTCCCTCCTCGGGAGACAGGGAATTCAAGTACTCATCAAGGCCGTCCTTATCCCTATTCAGGGCCATTACGGTGAAAAGCTTGGCTACATCGGTTCTGAGAGACTTAAGCTTTTCGATCGGGATGGCATAAGGATCAAGAAGCGGCATGTCATAATTAATTATGTACTTACCAAATGTCCTGTCGTCAAGGTCAACAATTGACATAAAGTCAGTCGGATAAGCCCATTTCCTGCCGCTTAGATTCACTACCAGCGTGATTACGGGCTTAAATGGCTTTTTGGGTATTCTCTTCCCTTCCTTCTTTCGCCTCATCATATCCCTGTACTGCTCGTTGTACTTGGCAAGGTTGTAGATGAGCACCCTGGCTGCCATGAGCCTGTCCTGCGATGACTGGCTCTCGATACCGAGCAGCAGGTAGTTCCTTTTACCATCAGTCATGCATGCAAGCTGTTTGAACACATCCCTGTACCTTTCCGTTTCCATGTCATCTTCCGCAGGAACCAGTGAACTTGGATCTGCAGGGGTGAGATCCTCCGGCTTTATGACATTCTTTCCGTCAAAAGCGAACAGGTTGTACGTATCGGCAAAGTTCACCTGGAAGGAAAAGAACAGCTTTGACAGGGCATCTTTTGATATTCCATTCTTTTTCATGGTAATGTCCTCCTGATAATAATAAACAGAAAAATGAATGGAATTTTATGACCTATTTTATGATAAGGAGTTATTCTTCCTGCTGAATGATCTCCTCTCCCTTGGCATTATAGGCGTAAACCACTGTTTCCCTGACGGCCTTATCGAGCATTTCACCCATGTCGAGTTTATCAAAGTGCTTTTTCATGAGCGCCTTGTCAGGATTGGTGACAGGGTGCTTCGGAGAGAAGATTACACAGCAGTCCTCGAAAGGGAGGATTGAGGTTTCATATGTACCGATCCTTTTGCTTATCGCTATGATCTCCTCCTTGTCCATTCCGACAAGCGGGCGGAGCACAAGGTATTCAGTCATGCTGTCAGTGAAGGACATTGCTGCAAGGGTCTGGGAAGCAACCTGGCTGAGTGCCTCACCCGTTATGATGCAGTTAAGTCCTCTTTCGCGGCACAGCCTCTCCGCAACCTGCATCATGCAAGCGCGGAACATCAGTGTGGTCTCATCCTCATAAGCATTGTCCCTGATATGGAGCTGCGGCCGGGTGAAGGGGACGACAAAGAGTCTTGTGCCTCCGAGATACGGACTGATGAGGCGGGCGAGTGTCTTTACCTTTTCAAGGGCTTCATCACTTGTGTAGGGGTATGCATGGAAGTAGAGACAGTCAAGCTTAACGCCGCGTTTTGCCATCTCAAAGCCTGCAACCGGGCTGTCAATGCCGCCTGAGAGCAGCAATAGTCCCTTGCCTGCGGTTGAGGTGGGAAGTCCTCCGATACCTCTCTTCTCACTTGTGTAAAGGTATACTTCCTTTCTTACTTCCACATTCAGCGTGAACTCAGGGTTCTTAAGATCAACCCTCATTTCCGGGTAGAGCTCATGGACGAGGTCTGCCAGAATGCAGTCGATCTCATAGCTTGAGAGGGCAAAGCCCTTGTCCTCACGGCGGGCATGGATCTTGAATGATTCGTTTCCGATGAGTCCAGCCTTCTTTATGAGATAGAGTGCCCTGTCCTTTATTCTTTCGATATCCTTCTCACATACCACGGCCTCTGCGTAACCTGCAATGCCGAATGTGGTTGAGAAAGCTTTCTCGATTACCTCATCGGGACACTCCTCATCGATGTAGAAGAAAACCCTGCCTTTCTGTTTTACGACATTGGAGTGGTAAGGTCGTAGCTTGTCCTTTATGTTGTGTCTCAGTCTGTTTTCAAAGAGTGATCTGTTAAGACCCTTCAGTGAGATTTCGCCGAGCTTGATGAGATATAACTTTTTCACTTTGTGAACTCCTTTACTTTGTCGCATATGAGCTTTGCAAGGGCAAGTGCCTCTTCTTCATCGCTTTCCGGTGAGAATGAGATTCTCACTGTTCCTTTTGCTTCAGTCATTGAGTATCCGAGGGCGATTATCACGTTCTCGCTCTTGCCCTTTGCATTGTTGGAGCATGCGGAACCTGAGGAAACCGAATAGCCTTCATCGGAAAGCATCCTTGTAAGAACTTCCGATGGCAGCGGGGTCGTGATGGTCAGCACATATCCCGTGATGTCATGGTCCGGGGAGAGGACCTTTATGCCGCATGACTCAAATACTGAACGGAGCTTTGCGTTCAGTTCAGAAATGTCATCCTTCTTCCTGTAGGTCTCAAGTGCGGTTTCGAAGGCAGCTATTGCCGGAAGGTTTTCAGTTCCGCCCCTTACTCCGCGTTCCTGTCCTCCTGCCTTTGCAAGCACCTGGAGTTCAGGTCTTTTAAGATACAGAAGTCCCACACCTCTCGGTCCTGAGATCTTGTGGGCTGAGAAGGCGGCTCCATCCACATCAAGGGATGCAAGATTGACATCGAGTTTTCCCAGTGCCTGAACACAGTCCGAGAGGAAGAATATCTTCCTTCCCGTTTCCTTTTCCTTCTTTCTGACAACCGATACGAGGGACTTTATGTCATTCACAGATCCGACGACGTTGTTCACGTACTGAATGGCGACGAGCTTAGTGTCGGGCGTGAGAAGCGCTTCCAGATCCTCAGGCTTAACGAATCCTCCCCTGGCTTTTACCGTAACGACGTCAAAGCCTTTTTCCTTAAGGATGGGCGTATATGAGAGCACTGCCTCATGCTCGATCGCTGAGAAGATTACACGGCCCGGGCGTTTGGCCCAGAGCAGTGAGGAGAGCACCTGTGCGATTGACTCGCTTGCCCCGCTGGTGAAGAAGATGTTTTCAGGCTTTGCATGGAGCATTGATGCGAAATGAAGCCGTGCATCCTCAAGTCTTTTCTTTGCCTTCAGGCCTTCCTTATGCTTTGAAGAAGGGTTTGCGAAGCACTCTGTGCTCACGTTCATGTATGTCTTTAATGCCTCATCACTTATTGCTGTCGTTGCGGCATTGTCGAAATATCGTCTGTCGTGCATGGATGTCATTTTCAGTGAAAGGGATGTTTTTTTCAAGTAGATTACTTTCAAAGATAATTATTTACGACTAGAATGCATTCTATGGAAAAAGTCTTCAGCGTCACGCTCCAGAACGGAAAGGTGACAAACGTATATTTCAGTCAGGACATCAGGGATTTATCACATCAGCTTGGCACTTACGGCCAGAATGCGCTATGGGTCTTTGATACGAATACAGCTCCGCTTTTCAGAAACCTTCCCCTGAACAGGGTCGTGCTTGAGAGCGGGGAGAAGAACAAGAACTGGAAGAGCATCGAGAGGATAATCTCGACTGCAGTGGATCTCCGTCTTGCCCGCGACAGTGTCTTCATCGCTTTCGGCGGAGGCGTGGTCTGTGACATGACAGCACTTGCGTCTTCCCTCTACATGAGGGGCACGCGTCTTGTGCTCGTTCCCACGACACTGCTGTCGATGGTTGATGCCGGAGTCGGAGGAAAGACCGCGATCGACTATGCGGGTGCAAAGAACCTCATCGGTACGTTCCATCCCGCAGAGGATGTCCTTATCGCGGCGGATACTTTAAGGACGCTTTCGGAGAGCGAATACCTTTCGGGACTTGGTGAAGTGCTGAAGCATGCACTGCTTTCCGCTGACACTGAGCTTTATGACTTCCTGGTGAAAAACCATGATGCGGTGCTTGAGCGTCAGCGGGACGTGCTTTCCGAAATGGTTAAGCTTTCGATCGCAGTGAAGAACGGCTATATTGAGAGGGATCCCGAGGAGAAGAAGGGTATCAGGAGCGCGCTCAATCTCGGACACACTTTTGCCCATGCCCTTGAGGCCGTGAACCACTTTTCAGGCCTCAGCCACGGCAAGGCCGTTGCCTGGGGGTGCGGCAGGGCACTGGATATCAGTCTAGCCCTTGGACTTGTAGATAAGGATTTTTATGAAAAGGGTGTGAAGCTATTTGAGATGTATCCCTTCGACATGGAATACCGGGTCGGCCGCGGTGAGTGGCTTGAGTTCCAGGAAGCACTTGCAAAGGACAAGAAGCGTATGGCGGGAAGCGTGAAGTTCGTCCTTCTGGAAGGTCAGGGAAAGCCGGTGCTGATGCCGCTGGACATGAAACTGGTACAGAGGGCCGTGATTGTGAGCCCCAGAACCCGATAGATTTGCCTTAACCTCCCTTCGGTATTACCTTGATAGATGAGTAATCAGCGAGGGAGGTGTTTTTTTGTACGGAATCATCATAACGGCACTTATGTGCCTGCTTGTCTCATGCAGCGGTGCAGAGTATCCTGTAAAGCTGACTGAGTCGGTTGCATTTGAATCTGCCGTTTCAGCAGATCCGGCCTGGGCGGCAGAGCCTGGATACGACTCATGCGTCATTTCGTTTGATCCTGTTCCCGGAGCCACATCCTACACTCTTAATGTCGGGGAAATCCTTACCGATGTGATCCCTTCGAGGGACTTCTCCTCCGGAAGGATTGTCAGGAAAGTCAGTGGACTTGAAAGTGATACGGAGTATACCGTGTCCCTTACCGCAAAATCGGGAGGCACGGTAAAGAACGTGGATAAAACGTTCTCTTTCAGAACCAGGGACATTAAGGAGTTTCCTCCTGTTTCCGATCCCGTGGCGTATGTCGGAAAGCGCGGAATTGATTATGCCACCGTATCCTTTGTTCTGGAAAAGGATATGTATTACAGGGCCTGGTGGGTTGACCGGAATCAGACGCCTGTTTATGTGCGTGAGGAAAGCGGCCAGGCATCATCTTCGGGGACCAGGACCATAACCATTTCCGGACTTGAACCGGATTCAGTTTATGAAATCCATATTCAGCATGCATACAGGGAAGGTGAGTGGGGTGATGCTGCAGCACTCGTGATCATACCTGAGTACAGTGGTATGGAAGCGACGCTTGATTTCACCCTGAAGGAGGAGGGTTCGTACAGCGTTACCGGGGAAATACCTTCAGGTTCTTCCCTTTATCTTGCAGATGCTGATCTTCAGTACTTCATTAAAGCGGATGGCAACGGAAATCTTCCGTTTGACGAACTGCCGTCCCTTACCAGGATGGAGTTTTATGCCGTAGCCCAGGATGGATCCTCCGTTACCGCGTATTCAAACAGGCAGACAATCCTGACACCTGTGAAACCTGAGGTGAATTCCATCCAGAATGAGATCGTTCTTACGTGGCCTGCCGTGGATGGAGCTTCATACACGGTGAGTGCACTGCCTGTTAAGAGGGAAGGGCGGAGCTATCCCGATTTCATCATATCAGATGTTACGGACAGCAACGGATCATCATCTGTTTCACTCTCCGGTCTTGTCAGCCGGACAACATATGATATCAGTGTGAGCGCAAAGCTTAAGGACGGATCCGTATCCGTGTGGAATGACACTGTAACAACTCCTTCCTATGAGGGAACGTACAGATACACTGCAGGGGATTACGGCATAAGATCGGTCTTTGAAGTCAGCGTCACTGCCCGTGATGAGGGGCTTTATCCCTATGAGATAAAGGTGTCTTCGGGAGACAGTGCATATGACGGGAATACCCATGTCATCGCGCCTCTTGTGGAAGAGCCTGTTTCTTCTTTTATCAGCTTCAGCAACACGTCAAAGCCATACATGAAGGCATATGTATGGAACAATAAGAAGTGGAACACGACTTCAATGACTCCTTCCTCCTGGAAGCCGAAGAGTGAGACGGTTACAGGGGACCGGATAGTATCTGAGGTGCTGTCAAAGGCGATGTTCATGGAACTTACGACAGAGACCGTCTTCGAGTTCACTGTAAGGGATGGAAATCCCGTGCTCATCTTCTCGAATAAAGGTATCGGAAAGAACAGTGATTTCGTCAATCTCGGACTGTTTAAAAACCCTCTCGATCCTGTTAATCCCTATGTCTATGTGCTTGAGCGGAGGTAAAGCGTGAAAAAGATACTATGTTTTGTCCTGATCCTTGCATCCATTGTTCCTCTTGCGGCATCGGACCTCTTTGAGTCCCCGTCCCTGCTGGCAGGAAATACTTCAGATAATCCATTTACCGTCCGTTTTGACGCAGAGGCAGGTGTGGACGGAATTAAGTTCCTCTCTGATCCCTTGAGCCTGGACTCATACTCCGATGCTGCCGTGAAAAGCCTCCTTGACAGGAATATTTCGTTCTGGAAGGAAAATCCACAGGTGGTATCAGCCTTCACAGAGTTTGACGCGACGTTTCCATCCTTCACGGGAAACGATGAACTTGATAAAGCCATGATCGACTCGTACCTGAAAAACACATTTCTGTCATCAGGGTACGGCAGGGAGAGAAGGAGTTTCGTTCTCTCATCCCTGGCAGGTGAAGGAGTACTTTCTTCCATCACCGGCCCTGCTTCACCTTCGTTCTCGCTGTCCATGAACGGAGATCACTTTAAAAACGGCTTCGGATGGAAGTGGTTCTTTTCTGCGGGCTTTGACGGGACATCCTCGCTGTTTTCCGATGTGAACGGTGAGCTTGTAATTAAAGGCGGAGCGTCATTTGCCTACAGCTCTTTTTTCAGTGAGAGGCTGTCGTTCGGCATCTCGCTTACGCCTGAAGTGCTGATGAGGAACACCGTGCTTAACTCAAACATGCTGAAAGGACGACTGACCGCTGATTTCATATCCCTCTTCAGCGAGGACTTCCTGTTCGGAATTAAAGTCAGCGTGAACACGGGACTTACATACCGGCTCACGGATGAATTCTCCCTCACGCTTGATCTCAGGAATTTCCCCGCATCCTCTCATTATGTGAGGTGGAAACTCACTGACATCGCATCCCTTGATCCTAAGTTCACCGTTATGGGAGGATACAGGACTGGAAGCCCGGATCTCGTGGCCACAGGGAGGTGGAGTGACGGCGTAAACACTGTTAAGGTAAGTGCATCATCACTTCTGGACCTTGGCAGTGCCGATCTCTGGAGCATCTTTGATCTTTCCTATGAGCGTACACTCGGAAAGGCCATGGCATTCGGAGTCACACTGTCTGACGGTAACCTGGGCCTTACGTTCTCTTCCGGTGGCTTTAAGGCTGGTCTCAGTACCGGACTTGACCGCCTGAGGTTCGGTACGTTCTTTTCATTTTCAGTTTAGTAAAGGATGCCCGCCGAAGTTACCGGCGGGCTTATCCTTAAAGCACGTCCGTTTTGATTATTTCATCTTTGAGGAAAAAGCGGTGTGTGGGCGATAAAATTACTATTGTCGAAATTGTCTGTCTTAAGAAGTGACTGTCCAGAAATGTCTATGATGAATGCTGTCACCGTCTCTTCAGTCATCCAGCTGATCATGCCGGAATTAAGTTCAGCCACAAAGAAAACTGTCTTAATGCAGTGGAATATATCAGTGACAGCAATCTCAAAGAGAATTGCATCAGCTGTTCTGCTCGTGATCTGACAGACGTCCCTTCCGAATACTTTGCAACCGTTGTTTTTAAATGGTTATGGCTTGCCGTTATCACTGTAACCCGCGGAAAAGCCCACATCATTTCAGCCGTGGGCGTACGTCAAGATATTTTCCGATGTTTTATGGAACCTGAATCAGAGGAATGGAGTCGGCATCAGCTCGTGGTAAATGTATACTTTTCGTTTTCCGTTCGCTTCGAACTCGCCAGCGGCTACACGTGCAAACTCATCTGATTTGATTCTGCTGTTATATGCAACCGCAACACTGGGAAATGGAAAGTCCTTCACAGGCTATGAGGCATAGCCCTGACTTGCCTTTCACACTGTGTGTATGTGCATTCTGTTCGTTCCGGCTCCGATAACACCCCTGATACTGTCTTTACCGAATTCCGGATCCTTATGAAAGTCATCAGTTTCCTTCAATCATTTATCCTCCGTTTTCAGTGTTATCACATTCCAGCTGTACGGCTTCAGAATGATGACATCCCCATTTCCCCTCTGTGCATTTTTGGTGCTACCGTCTCTCCGTTCTCACTGTTTACAGCATCCAGCGGGGCAGTCATCTCAATGTGCGAGATAACTGCATGCTTTCCCCAGGATGACGTTATATCCAGCTCGGTTGGGGATTCGGACTTTGATACTGCAAAAACAGTAACCGTACCTTCCTCTTCATGCAGTACAGCAACCGCATCGATTAGATCCACAGCTTCGAAGGATGGTGTGGAGAACTTCGGTGATGATACTATGGGACAGAGCACCACGCCGCCCCGTGCCATGGTGGAAACATGCATGTACGGATAGTATATCGTCTGCCTGAATGCCCTGTCACCTCTTACCATTATGGGTGCTATTACATTCACAAGCTGGGCAAGACATGCAATTTTCACCCTGTCGGAGTGCTTCAGAAGAGTGATGAGCATGCTGCCGAGCAGAAGTGCATCCTCATGTGTATAGATGTCCTCAAGCAGCGGAGGTGCAGTCCTGAGCGTTTTCATCATTTCATCATCGGCACTCTTCGCATGGTACCAGACGTTGTACTCATCGAAGCTTATCATCATGTCCTTTTTTGATCTTGTGACTGCCTTTGCATAGTCGCATGCCGCGACCGTTGCTTTTATGAATCTGTCCATTTCCACGCTGTTTGCCAGGAATTCCGGGGTACCGTCCTCTGTTTTTCCGAAGTACTGGTGCATGGAAATATAGTCGACATCGTCATAACACTCGGTGAGGACTATGCGCTCCCACTCCGGGAATGTTGCCATCTTTGCGTTTGAGCTGCCGCATGCGATAAGCTCGATTGCGGGATCAAGCTGCTTCATCGCCCTTGCGGTTTCCGCTGCGATGCGGGCATACTCGGAAGGTGTTTTGTGTCCTGTCTGCCACTTACCGTCCATCTCGTTTCCAAGGCACCACTTTTTTATTCCGTATGGCTCCTTACTGCCGTTCCCACGTCTAAGGTCAGACCAGTATGTGTCTCCTTCGATGTTGCAGTACTCAAGAAGGTCAAGTGCGCCCTTCATCGTTCCTGTTCCGAGGTTTACGGCCATCATGATTTCTGATCCGGCCTTCTTAGCCCAGCGTGCGAACTCATCGGTTCCGATGAGGTTCGGTTCGATGGTCCTCCAGGCAAGGTCGATTCTCTTAGGTCTTTTCTCCCTTGGACCGATTCCGTCCTTCCAGTCATAGCCTGATACGAAGTTGCCTCCGGGATAGCGGACCATCGGGACCTTAAGTTCACGGACCAGCTCCAGAACGTCAGTCCTGAAGCCTTCCTCATCGCTTTTTCCCGATTCAGGTTCCCAGATGCCGCCGTAGACGGCACGTCCGAGATGTTCGATGAATGAGGAAAAGAGTTTCCCGTCCACAGCCGATACAGGAAGGTTCCTGTCAATTACCATTGATGCTTTTTTAATCATTGCCTGATTTCCTTTGCCAGAGTCACTATCTCAAATGGATGGTACTCCACCTCCATGGGCCTTGCAAGGACATCTTCAGGCATGTTCATGACTTCATAGGCGCCGTCAGTCTTTATCACACCGCTCTTCCCGTCAGCTTCAAGCAGGCGGAAGACGATCTTCCTCCCGTCCTCACTTAGTTTCATTGCCTGAAGGAAGAGACCGGGGAACGGGTTTTCA
>JBJEWN010000122.1:0-3936 GCA_051885075.1 Bullifex sp. | reverse complement strand
AAATAAAAGCGTGACATGTTATGCCTGATCATACCTCACGATAACAGGTTCTCATCATGTGCCAGCTTTCCATATGGGGTACATCTACAGAGCAATTACTGCTTACCTGTGGAATCAGGCAGGTAAATGCTATACAATGAAAGACACTTAAACAACAATTTTTATAACATGGAGGATGAAGTGAAGGCAGGAGTAAGGGCACATGATTTCGGACCGCTGACACCGGCTGAACTGAGGAAAAAACTTGATGAGTACAAAGCAGATACCATACAGCTTGCGCTGATGAAGAGTTTTCCGCATATTACGTCATTTACCGATGTATCAGGGGATGACATCGAGGAAATAAAGAAACAGGATTTTGATATTGCCGTACTGGGGTGCTACATTGATATGGCTACCGCAGACAGCGATAAGAGAAAGAAACAGATTGACGATTTTTCCGCAGCGCTGAGAATAGCTAAGGAGCTTGGGGCATCCTGCGTGGCATCTGAAACCAGTGACTGTACCGATGCTGACAGGGATGCACAGTTTGAAAGGGTATGTGAGACGATTGAAGGGATTCTCCCTGCTGCACATGAGACAGGGGTGCCCATTGCGATCGAGCCTGTGATAAGGCACACGATCAATACACCTGAGATGGTGGAGCGTCTTCTCACCCGTTTCGGTAATGATGAGTATCTCCGTCTCCTCTTTGATCCGGTGAATCTTTTAAAGGATGATCTTTCCAACAAAACGGTATCGTTCTTTGAAAGCTATATCAGGAAGTATGAAAAGAAGTTCATGGCAATGCACGTAAAGGATATTGTCAATCTTGAAAGGGTTCCTCTCGGAACGGGTGACATGGCGTCTTTCCATCCGGTCCTTGCTGATCTTCTGACTGTTTCGATTCCCCTGATCAGGGAGGAACTTCCCCCTGATTCCCTCCGTGAGGATCTTGCCTTCATAAGGCGGACTTATTCACGAATGTGAGAAAACACAAAAAGGGACACCGTCAGGGTGTCCCTTGCTGTCATATATGTCCAATATCATTGTTTCTTTCTTAAAAGCATCGGGATGAAGAGTACAGCCGCAATGAGGTTTGCAAAGGCAATAATGAGCATTGTGCTTCTGTAGCCGTAGCTGTCAGTCAGAAAACCGAATCCCATGTTGAAGATGACATCAAGCACTGATGCAATGCTTACGACTATTGTCGTTGCCCTGCTTGAAAGGGAGGATGGAACATGTTTTCTGACCATTGCCACCATAGTGGGGTAGACTGTTGAGGAGGCAAGTCCGAGCAGAAGTGTCATCGGAAGTATTCCCGCATAAAAAACCAGCATGGCCGAGATGAAGGCAACCGTGAGGGAAATGAACATGAATACCCTGTCTCCGATCCTGTCTATCAGAGGACTGAAGATGAGTCGTCCCGTCATGATGCCGAATGAGAAGAGGGAAAGGGCAAATCCGATCGAGGATGTGGAAATTCCAAGTTCGTTTTCACCATAGAGTATCAGGTAGTTCATGACCCCGTGCTCCGCAATAAGGTAGAGACTTAATGACAGCGTTATGATCGTGATCGGAAAGAAGAGTATCCCTGACTGAGATGAGCTCTCCTGTTCTTTTACCTGTTTTTTTGTTCCGAAGTCCTTTACACGGGTAACGGAAATGGCAATTACGACAAGGATGGTGGAAAAGACGATCAGGGTCACGCTCCACAGCGTTATACTTCCTGCTGCCTTTGAGAGGAAGAGTTGTGAAAGCGTCGTTCCTATTCCCTGAATGAAGAAAAGGATGTTCGCGAACATCAGCCCCCTGTTTTCAGAGAATGATCCTGAGTAAAGATTTACCGTCGTGTTAAGAAGTGTGGACAGTCCCAGTGCCAGGAAGAATCCGACAGCAAGGGAGGCAAATCCCCTGCTGAAAAGCAGAAGGATTTCAGAAGCTGCAAGAAGCAGTACGAATGAAACAAGTGCTTTCTTAGTGCCTGTTTTATCAAGTATGTATCCGCCGAGCAGGAGGAAGATTATGTTTCCCACATAGCTTGCAGATACCATAAGTCCGATCTGGCTGAGGCTGAGGCCGAAAGAGGATACGAAGAGAGGCGAGAACACTCCGCGGAGCGTGTCGCTTGCCCCGAGGATGAACATAAGGGCAGCAGTAAGGATGAACAGGAACTTATTTTTCATGGTTAACCTCAATCCTTATATCTGAATTCATATGAAACCGTCCACTCCTTAGTGCATCCGGGGAACAGTGTCGTATCGTAATAAGGTTCTATGGATGATGTATGGTCATTGGCCCAGACCGGGGTATGGGCTGAAATGTAATCCGTTTTCATTTCACATTCATACATGTCATTGTCTGCCAGGACGTGAAGATAGGATCCTGTATTCATGACCTGAAATGACTTTGATTCCTCAATGCCCCTGTTTTTATATATACAGTTTCCTTCCTTTCTGAAGAAGCCTGTCTCATTTTCAAAGCTGAAGGGTGTTTTAAGCGTGAAACCCAGTCCTTCTTCCTTAGGAGGGAAGAATGGATGGGGATACCATGAAACGGGTACGTAGGTTTTACCTCTGTTTTCCATCGTGGTATTGGAAATGATCCTGTCTCCTGAAACCTTTATCCTTCGTGTAAGCGTGTATTCATATGATGAGAACTTATGTACGGTCCTGAATGTGATCTCATCATCCGTTTTTTTCACATCCCAGTGGGTAAGTTCAACGATCTTACCGTTTTTAAGGTCGCACTTACCGATTCCCGTGATCATGAAGAGATCTTCATCGGCAATGAAAAGGGGAGTGTGGTTGAATGTGTCGGGAAAGCCCTGTCCGTGCACGGGCACGAATGTGTCAGGGTAGGTGGGACCGGTAAGAAGAGGAGTCTTGCCTCCCCTTCTTATCTGGAAAATGTATCCACCCGTACAGTAACGTAAACCGAATCTGTCCATGTCCGTTTCCGGATTCAGAACATCAACGGCAAGTGAGTCAGACATAATGGTATACATGGCTTTTATTTATCCGTCCTTCCGTCGTTGTTGACTTCGATCAGGTAAAGCATTGCAAGTGCTGAGCCGTAAGGCATGCTTCTGTATGGAATATTCTTGTAGAAATCCTTGCTTTCCCTGCCCATCGGCGTTCCGTAGGAAACCATGGTGACCACTCCGTCATCAGTGATGTTGTCAAGAACGCTGTCAAGTGCCCTGAGTGCCGCAGCTCTGTACTCATTGCCGAGGATCCCGCTGTGACATGCCCTGAGCATTCCGAAGGCAAAACCGCATGAAGCACTTACTTCCAGGTACGATGTTTCGTCATCCACAAGTGTATGCCATAATCCTGTTTTTTCATCCTGGTGCTTCACAAGGGCATCGCACTGAGCTTTCAGTACCTTTGTAAGGTATTTCGTGACGGCTCCGCTTGCCTTCGTGTACTCAAGGAACAGAGGAATGAATGCCGTGATCCAGCAGTTACCCCTGCCCCAGAAAGCACCTGCGAAGTTGTTCCTGCCGTTGTAGGTCCATCCATGATACCAGAGACCGGTTGTCTTGTCTGCCAGATACTTCTCATGCATCAGGACCTGGAAAGTCGCTTCATCCGTATATTTTTCCTGTCCCGTTATGGCACCCATTACGGTGAGGAAAAGTACGGTCATGAAAAGAGTGTCATCCCAGAGCTCTCCGTTGTTGAGTGTATCGGACGTGAGGTGCTGGAATCCGCCTTCCTCAGTCCTCGGCATTTTTTCAAGGAACCAGTCAGCCCATTCGGTGCACACCTTCATGTATTCCTTATTGCCTGTTCTGTCGGCAAGAAGGGCGAGAGTGAGCATCGGGGTACAGGTATTGACGTTCTTTGCGGGAAGACCTATTTCAAAGCATCTGCTGTAGTAATCTTCAAGAAGTTCAAGATACTCCTGTTTTCCGGTCTGCTCGTAGAGCATATAGAAACCATAAAGACCGAC
>JBJEWN010000121.1:0-3964 GCA_051885075.1 Bullifex sp. | reverse complement strand
GGGAAAAAAGAAGTAATGGCAACTCCCATGTTTCTTGCTCGTCACGGACTTAACGTAGGTGATAAAGTAACCTGTGTTTTCAGGACTGCATCGGGTGGGACCAATGCGGCAACCTTCACGATCGTCGGCAGGGTTGCCTATCTCAATGCGGAAATGAACGGGGATGTTCTCATAACAACTTCCTCCGCCCTTTCTCCCATCGTCAGGATTAATGACGGTGCCCTGGAAATTCACCTGTGGATTGAAGAGGGAGAAGACGGAGACGAAGTTGCAAAAATGCTCACTTCGCTTCTTTCCGGCAGGGGACTTGCCGCTGAAAGCTGGCATCAGGTTTCGTGGATATATCCCATCATGCCGCTTTACAATGCATTCATGGTAATCATTACGGCTCTCTTTTTCTTCATTGCATCGACACTTGTATTCAACACGATGATGATGTCGGCACTGGAGCGGAAGAAGGAACTTTCCACAATGATCGCAATCGGATTCTCACGAAGATATGTAATGATGCTTCTTGTTGCGGAAGGCATGATAATAGCTGCAGTATCCGCACTTGCAGCTGCACTGACCGGAAAGATCATAATAACCGTATTCGGCATTATCGGAATCGATCTCACGGCATTCGGAGTGGAAGCCGTGGAAGGATGGGGTTTTCCCAACATACTGTATCTGACTCTCGACGGATGGTTCTATCCCGCCGTCATTGCAGCTGAAACAGCCGTTTCGGCTGCAGCGGGAATTCTGGCAACACTGCGTGTCAGGAAACTTGAAGTTGCGGAGTCACTCAGGGAGGAAGCATGAAAAGAATACTTATGACAGCGATAGTCATGTCAGCATCACTCCTGGCACTCTTTGCCGAAAGCGCAAAGGACATAATCGACAGGATGGAAAGTGTCATGGATTTTGACACACTCTCATTTACTGCAGTAATTGAAAACACCGACAGGCTCGGCACAGTGACCCAGGTCTTCGATACTGTAAGAAACGGTAACGGGGATACTCTCATGACAGTCACTTCAGGAATGGACAGGGGACAGAAAATACTGAGGCTGGAGAATGAGATCTACATTTACTATCCGGATGCGGATGAAGTGATCAGGCTTTCGGACTCAGGACTTTCAGGCTCATTCCTTGGCTCGGATTTTTCCTATGAGGACCTTACGGGAGATGATGATTACTCCCAAAGGTATTCATATGAAGTTATCGGAGAGGAAGCATATGAAGGTACTGAGTGCTGGAGGATAAGGTTCACTGCAAGGAAACTTTCCGAGACCTATCAGAGGATGGAGATGCTCATCGATAAAGATCGCTGCGTTCCGCTTGCCCAGGAGCTTTATTCAAAAAGCGGGAAACTCCTTAAAACCATCTTCTATGATGATTACACATCAGGGCCATGCTTCCCCTGCTCTGTCAGGACTGAAAATGCGGTAAAGAAATCAAACAGGAGTGTCATGACCGTAAATAATATTGTATTCAACACCAGAGTGGACGATTCACTCTTTGACAGGGAGGAATTCGCATGGTGAAAAAATTTATCCCGCTGCTGTTCATCCTGCTCTTGCCCTCAATGCTGTTTGCGGATTTTACCGGAGAACTGAAGGCCGGTGTAACCATACTCGGAGGAAAAACCGGGACAGACTTATCAGATATACCTGCAGGAGTGGATGCATCCCTTTTTTCTCCCGCATACACATCACTGGTCACGACCGGATATCAGTATCAGTCATCATCCGTCAGAAGCGATATCAGGGTTGCCTTGGGATTTACGAAGATAAAGGATACATACTCCGCACACCTTTCCCTTGAACGTGCTGATTTCCGTTTCCGCATTCCGTCTTTCGGTGGGCGTAAGATGACAGTAACGGCCGGATTTTCCCCTGTGTCATGGGGAATCGGGGCATTCTACAGAACCGGTGACGTGCTTCTGCCCGGTTTTACAAGGAATGAGGAAGCAGGGAAAAGTGACAGCAGGAATGTCTGGCTTGTTTCCGCCACTCAGAGTTTCGGAGGCGGTTTTGCAGCCGATGCAGCCATTACACTCCCCCTTCCTTCCTCAGTAACCATCAATGAGACAGGAACGGTAATGAGCACATCGCAGAAATTGACATTCGGCACCACGCTCAGAAAGAATATTTCCTCAGGTCCGGTAAAAAGCATTCATATATATGGCTCCGTTAATGAGGACCGTAAGGGCATGCTTGCCGCAGCAATTGATGCATACCTCTGGGCTGACATCACGGCAGGTGTTGAAACCTGTTTCAGAAGCGTCAATGATTTCAGGGCCACGGTTAATATGATGAAGATGTTCACTCCTGACGGGGAAACCCTTTCCCTGACGATCGGGACATACCTTGCAGGGGAAGCGGACTTTCATGACAGTGAATACGAACTGACGGCTGCAGTCTCTCTTTCAGACGGGATGAGATTGACATTAAGCCTTTCAGCGGTGAACTTTTTCCGCACATCGGGTTACATCGGTACACTCACCACCCTCTCAGCATCCATGCTGATCATTGAAAACTGCAAACTTGAAGCAGCTTTCATCCAGAACCATGAACCATCCGCTGATCTCTATGCACTTTCCATCACTCTCAGGGCCGGATTCTGAAACCATAAACGAAAGGTGGAAAAAAAGATTGAAAAAGACTCTTAAAAGCTTTGACATTATCTCTGCTTTGGTGTAATCTTCGTAAACGTTACGGGCAATAGCGCAGGGGTTAGCGTACAAGTCTGGGGGACTTGGGGTCGGCGGTTCAAATCCGCCTTGCCCGATAAGGAAACGGTTCAAACGTTTCCTTTTTTTATACTCCGGTGAAAAGCATAAAAAAGCGGGCCGTGGGAAATACGGTCCGCCATATGGTAAAGAACTGATGATTATCAGCCGAAATATCTCTTGAGAAGACCTTCGAAAGCCTTACCGTGTCTTGCTTCATCACGAGCCATCTCATGAACAGTGTCATGGATTGCATCAAGATTGTACTGCTTTGCGAGCTTTGCAAGATCAAACTTACCCTTTGTTGCACCGTTTTCGGCATCAACCCTCATCTCGAGGTTCTTCTTTGTGCTGTCAGTTACGACTTCACCGAGAAGCTCTGCAAACTTTGCGGCATGCTCAGCTTCCTCAAGACCAGCCTTCTCCCAGTACATACCGATTTCAGGATAGCCTTCCCTGTGAGCAACTCTTGCCATTGCAAGGTACATACCGACCTCGGTGCACTCGCCTTCGAAGTTAGCCTTAAGACCTGCGATGATCTCTTCCTTCACTTCCTCGGGAACATCTGCACCGAACTGCTTGCCGACACCTACGACGTGCTCTGCTGCCCAGACCTTCTCAGCCTTCTGCTCAGTAAACTTGCTTCCGGGAACCTTACACTGAGGACAGAACTCAGGAGGATTCTCACCTTCATAAACATAACCACAAACAGGGCAAACCCATTTCTTCATGATTTTTTTCTCCTATAGATCAAGATTTCTATCTCATAATATAATCCAAAAAGTGATTTTTGGATATATAAATGAGATTTTTTCTCAATAACAACTTTTATTCATACAAGTGCATAATTATACTCTTTTCATGCATGTTCAAAATCATTATACTGAGTCCCGTCAATTAACCTCAGGAGGTTTCATAAAATAATGAAAAAACTGCTTACCGTTACTGTTGTACTGCTTTCATGCCTCTGTCTCTTTGCTCAGGGTGCAAAGGAAAGTGCAGAGGATCTTTCGCTTAAGAAAATCACCGATAAGGGTGAGTTCATCCTCGGTCTTGATGACTCCTTCCCGCCCATGGGCTACAGGGATGAGAACGGCGAAATTGTCGGCTTCGACATCGACTGTGCAAAGGAAGTCTGTACAAGACTCGGTGTCAAGCTTGTCTGCCAGCCAATTGACTGGGCCGCAAAGGAGCAGGAGCTTGCAACCTACAACATCGACTGTATCTGGAACGGCTTCACGATCACACCGG
>JBJEWN010000120.1:0-3964 GCA_051885075.1 Bullifex sp. | reverse complement strand
TATACTGCAAATAGTGCATAAGAATTCATGCGGTCAAAGTTTTGCAATTTCCTCTATTATAAGAATAAAACAGGAGAGACCTTCCGGGATTATACCGGGAGGCTCAAAACCGATGAGGGTAAGCGGTTATTGCTGGAGACCAATCTTTCCGTGGAGGAAATCGCGCTGAATCTCGGATATTCCGATTACAGGTCCTTCATCAGGATTTTCCGTCAGCAGACGGGAAAATCACCAACTGACTTCAGACGGGACAGGTCATGAAGAAATACTCAGATCTGAAAATACAGCATAAAATCAGCATCGTCATGGGCCTCATCCTTATGGTACTCTGTCTTCTGCTGTGTCTCATAACACTGACGATCTTTACCGAATACTATAAAGAGGAATCCAGGGATATTGCCACCCAGTGGGCCAGAGTCAGTGCAAGGAATATTGACCAGCATCTGAATGAAATTTATGACAGGATACTGAAGACAACGGTGAACCGGGATTTTGTCTCGGCGATTACGGATCCCGATGTGTCCCTTCTAAGGAAAAGAGTGGATCTCCAGACAGATCTTTCCCAGATAAAAAACTCTTCCGCCATGATCAGTTCCGTCTTCTTCATAACGGACAGGGAAGAAATGATTGCCTCCTTTGATGACATTCCCATTCCCGGCAACGATGATTTTTCATATGACAGTCTCTCCGGAATCAGGGGCGTAAGCATTCTCAGTGAACGGCAGTCTCCTTTCATGAACGGAGTCAGTGTCATTCCTTATGTAATTCCATACCGGCTGATAAGCGGTTCATCTTATCTGGGCATCACGAATGATGAAGCACCTAACCTTATCCTTGTTGTCCTGCTTTCTGCCGACCGCGTCAGGTATGAGCTGGAGGAAAGCACATCCCGGGCTATAAATCTTGTCCCTCAGCTTTATTTCCAGGGAGAAAGGATCTTTCCTGAAAGATCTGCGGGAAATGACGCATACGTGACACGTGTGAGCTGCTCCATGGGAGGACTGGTGCTTGAGGTTTCCATTGATCTTTCCTCACTTTCAACGATGCAGAATAAAGTTTTTCTTCTTTCGATCACAGGTGCGGTACTTCTTGCCGTTCTGGGAGTTTGCATAATCAATGTGACGGCAAGGCACCTGATGCTTCCGTTTGGCAGGATTACTGCAATGATGAACAGGATGAAGGCAAACACATATGACTTTGATGTCACACCACGTTACAGGGATGAGTCCGGCGAGCTCATCAGAGGACTCAACGATATGTACTCCCAGCTGCTTGACAACATGGAGCGCATAAAGAGGGAGGAAGAGGAAAAGTTCACTTACCTGTCTCAGATGCTCACGGAGCAGATAAATCCTCATTTTACTTACAACACGCTTGAGATGATCAACATGGAAATCCTGTCAGGAAACCTGGACACTGCATCCGATATGGTCTCTGCATTCTCACTTTTCCTGCGTTATTCACTTAATCACGGGCAGTACCTGATCCCTGTTTCCAATGAGCTTTCCCAGGTGGAAAACTACATGAAAATAATGAATTACCGTCTCAACGGTGTAATTGACTTCATCATATCCTGCCCGGATGAAATAAAAGGACATTCAATCCCCAAATCCATACTTCAGCCATTGGCTGAAAATTCGATAAGACATGGGTTTGACAGTCTGAGAGGAGAAGGTTTCATCAATCCTACAATAGAAATTTCACTGGTTACTGAAGGCGACCGGGTGAAACTGACAGTTGCGGACAATGGCAGCGGTATAGATATTAACAAAGCGGAACGGGCCATGATGGAGGATGATTCGGAAGGCCATGTCGGATTATCAAACATCAGGCGCAGGCTTGCCCTCTTTGATCCCGATTCATCAATCAGGTTTTCGGCAAT
Source organism: Bullifex sp. (assembly GCA_051885075.1). GTDB lineage: Bacteria > Spirochaetota > Spirochaetia > Sphaerochaetales > Sphaerochaetaceae > Bullifex. The sequence goes on along the minus strand of JBJEWN010000120.1, from coordinate 2,082 downwards.
TCCCTATTACAGGAATGAAGTCATCCTGGAATTCAGTCTCTTCACGGAAAGTAATGGGAAATCTTCCTATCTTACCCCTTCCTGCACCCCGGAAGGGTGACGGTGAAGGTGCTTCCTTTGCCCGGTTCACTTTTCACGCTGATTTCCCCGTGGATGATCTCGGTTACCCTCCTGACCATGGGAAGACCAAGACCGTTTCCTCCTTCAGGTGAGGATGGGTCACACTGATAGAACTTATCCCAGATATGGTTAAGCTGGTCTTCATTCATGCCGCATCCGCTGTCCTTAACCATTACCATGGCTTTATCTCCATAGAGCTTTGCCTTGACCGAGACTGTTCCACCGCGGGGCGTGAACTTGAATGCGTTTGAAAAAAGGTTGTTCCAGAGTATGTCCAGAAGCGAACTGTCCGAAGTGAACATTATTCCTTCCTCGATATCCGCGGAAAGGATGATCTCCTTCTGTGTCCATTTTTCTTCGAATGAGAGCAGGGATGAACAGATTTCCTCTGAAAGATCGAACTCGTTCACATCGGGATATATGTCCTGATTCGCAAGTTTGTTTAGTTTCAGTATGTCGCTTACCATCAGGGCAAGTTTCCTGCATCTGTGGGATATGACCGAGGCATATTCCATCCTTTTATCTTCACTCAAGCCGGGAGTCGAGAGCAGGATGGAGTAATTCTGGATGATGGACAGAGGAGTCTTTATCTCATGGGAAACGTTGGATATGAAATCGTTACGGAGTATTTCAACTCCGTCGAGTTCCTTTGCAAGGCTGTTTATATCCTCTGCAATCTCCGAGAATTCAGATGAGATGCGGATTCTGTTCCTGTCTATTCTTGCACCGTAATCCCCATCCTTAAGCCGTGTAAGACATGCCTGTATCATTTTTGTCGGCTTGGTAACGGTAAAGTATTTTCTTATTTCAAAGACAGCGGAGAAGAATAATGTAAGGATTATGACATTCGCAAACGTAAAGACTGCCGATTTCTCGATTTCGGTCTGAGAGAACTCATATCCCAGTGTCTTCATGAGTGTTGTCTGGAACAGCATTATCGAACAGGTCGTCACGAAGCTTGTGAAGAAAAAGATCATCAGAAAACTGATGACTGAACTGAACAGACGCCTTCCCTTCATTTCATTACTGCCTTGTACCCGAGTCCGTGAACCGTCTGTATCTCGAAGGAAGTGCATGCGGAAAGTTTGGTCCTTAGTTTTGTTATGTACACATCCACCGATCTGGGACCTGCGGAGGAATCCCAGGACCAGCATTCATCAAGGAGCTGGGTGCGGGTGTATGTCTTTTTGGGATTTGAAAGGAGTTTGTAAAGCAGCTGGAATTCCCTTTTGGTCAGAGGTATCTCGTCTTCTTTCCAGTAAGCAGTGTACTCTTCCCGATCCAGAATGAAGTCGCCGATGGCTATCTTCTTTTCTGATTTGATCCCCGCCCTCTTAAGCAGTGCGCTTATCCTGAGGTTCAGTTCTTCCAGATCAACGGGCTTTACCATGTAGTCATCGATTCCAAGCCGGAAGCCTTTGGTTTTTGATGATATGTCATCCAGAGCGGTCATCAGCATGATCGGGATTTCACTGTTTATCTTCCTGACTTCCTCAGTGAATTCAAAACCATCCATCCCTTTCATCAGAACATCACAGATTATGATGTCGAATCTGTTTTCATAAAGCGCATCAAGCGCGGTTTCCGCATCAAGGCAGCTTTTTATTTCATGTCTCTTCATGGTCAGAAACGTGCTGACCGATGCATTGAGTTCCCTGTCATCTTCAAGAATCAGTATGTTAGCCATGAAAACAGTATAACAGGAAAATGTTTCAGTTTAATTTAAACTTCCCCTCCTTTCGGGAGGGGAAGAGATACTGGAGTGAATTAATAGTAGAGTTCCACACCAAGATAAGGGGTAACGAAGAATGATGACTTCATGCCGACTCCCGAACCGTCAAAGGGAATATTGATGAAATCGTTTCCGAGTTTTGTGCCTACGCCGAAGCCGAAGTTTTTAGTGAACTTCCATTCGGCACCGACGAAAGCTCCAATACCAAAGGATGCAGCAGAGGGAGTTGC
>JBJEWN010000119.1:0-4005 GCA_051885075.1 Bullifex sp. | reverse complement strand
AGCTTTGTACTGCACCAGATGGCGATCTTACCTTCCCCGAGGAATGCATAAATCCAGCTGCCCTTGATCACAACCTCATCAAATTTGCACCTGGGGAGGTAGAGATGCGTGAATCTGACAGGGTAGTCATCATCGATGACGAATACTGATCCGAGCATGTTCTTTTCCTGACGCACTGCAGGCATTATCCCATTGCCGTACCAGTACCCCGGGCGCATCGAGGATGCATCGGAAGCGGTTCCCGGAAGATTGGCAAATACAAGTGCCTCGCCGGAAAGTGCGGCTGACCACATGTGCTGCTGATAACCGAATGTGCCGCTCTGGAAGAACGTGGTGCCATGGAATCGTTCATTGAAGCTTTTGGTGTACAGATGTGTGTTCATGTACTTTTCCGCATCTTCATCCAGTGTGACATTGTGCCATCTGACAAAGCCATCCATCCTCGGTGACTGGACTGATGTAAGGACATGATCACTTTTTTTGTAAAGCCTGATGAGTGCATCTCCGGAGGAATATTCCATATCGCAGTCTGAGGTCATCAGCTGTTTAAGATCTTCAGGGAAGGTATAGGATGAGGTTGCATGATAACTCAGCCATCCTTCACCGAATGATGTCGGGTTTTCAGGATTGACGAGATTCATCAGTGCCTGCGCACCCTGTCTGAAGGGATTGATGACGCCTCTGTATACCCTGCCCATTGGCGCTATGATCGAGCCCCGGAAAGTATGAAGTGCCAGTTCCCTGACCATGAGATCAGTTATCTTCCGGGCGCGTGCAGCGGTTTCTCCGTCCGCATAATCAATTATATTCAGAAGACAGGCGAAGGTGACGTTCATGTATACAGTGCTCAGGAATTCCTCAAAGCCGTACTTTTCAAGGTCATCCATCCACTCATGGGTCAGACGGCGTCCGAATGCTGAAAGCTCACGGCCTGTCATCTTTGCCCGTGTGAAGTAATCATCTGGATACATATTACCGACAAGCATCGCGCAGGAATAAAAGAGCAGCGAGTGGTTCTCGCTCCAGAAGCACATCGCATCACTGCCTTCCATCGTCATCCAGTACCTGTAATTGAGAAGTACTTCCTTTATTCTTTGAGCAAGTTTATCGGATAACTCATAATTCTTCATATATCTGATGACACCCGATATGAGAAAGTCCGAACAGTCAAAACGTCTCTCGATCTGACTGAGTGTTTCAAGGAAGTATTTCTCATCCCGTTCATCTTTGATGCCAAGTGCCTTTCTTGCAAGTATGTTCTGGATGTAGAACCCGAATTTGTCTCCTCTGGAAAGACCTGCTGCGGAAGCAATTACATTAAGCATCCTTCTGCAGTTTCCGCCATGATCTTTGACATTGGAGTACTCAGGCACGACATACTCAGCGATCTCAAACCTTCTCTTAAGTTTACCTATCCTTAAAAGGATGTATGGATGCCCCTCTGGGATCTTCACCGAGTCACAAGGCGAAAGTGGAAGCCAGGAGTAACGCTGACTCACCTTGCCGTAATCGGGAGAAGCCATGTCAAAACCAAGCTCGGCATCATCGCGCCGGGAAGGCAGCATGAGTACATTATCCCGGAGGACGACGCTGTCAAGCCAGTCGGCAGCCTGCTCATCGTCACTGCTTCCGAAAACATGGAATGAGATGTCTTCATCCTCTTCATATGAGATTCCGAACAGGTTTCTGGTGTCCCTGACGCCAAGATTCTGAAGAATTACCATCAGTTCATTGTCGCCTTTTCCTGCTTTTACGGTAAATGTGTATTTCCTGATCGGCTTGTAAACCGGGACGGGTTCTTCAAGTACCTTTTCCTTATTGAAGAATACGGTTACGGCGCCATAGGTCCACATCGTAAGTGTGACATCCTTTGTCCTTTCCGCGACCAAGTCGGTCACGGCAGTGAAGGAGACGTATGTCAGCTCTGAGTAGAACGTGGACCTGTCCACGAAACACTCCCCGTGGGAATAGACATACTCCCAGTTTTCATGGTTCAGGTTTTCCGGATATGGAAGATCCCTCCTTGCTATGCATTTTCTGACATTTTTCTCAAATCTCAGCTGATCAGTGTCAGTGAAAGGAGGTTCATAAAGTCTCTCCGTCACGGGAGATATTCTGTATCTTTCTGTGTATTTCATTTATCAGCCCTTTACGGCACCTGCCGTGGTACCCTGCATGAAGTATTTACTGAACATGAGGTATATGACGATCATGGGTATTATCGCAAGAGTTGCGCCTGCGAACATTATGTTCCAGGCAGCTGCACCGTCTCCGTTGTTTTTAAGCATGTTGACACCTACGGTGAGGGGCCGCATCTTATCGTTGGACATTGTGAATACGAGAGGAAGTATGTACTCGTTCCAGCCTGCCCTGAATGAAAGCAGCGCCACGGTTGAGGTAATGGGCTTCAGCAACGGGAATACGATCTTATAAAAAGTCTGGAAGAAAGTGCATCCGTCGATTCTGGCAGCCTCATCCAGTTCCCTTGGTATGGAATTCACGAATCCCCTGCAAAGGAATATGTAAGTGGCCTGTCCCGTTCCCGTGATGATGAAGATTACCGACCAGAGAGACTTGTTTAGATGCAGTTTAACCGCAAGTTCGAAGAGGGGACGGAGTGTCACCGAGCCCACGTTGACGAACATGAAAGCCATGAATATTCCATAAACGAATTCCTTTCCCCGGAACTGTTTTCTTGAGAAAACATAACCTGCCATGGTTGCCGTGATTACCGTGAGGATCATTACACCGACACCCAGGAAGACAGAGTTCTTCGTGTAGACTGAGAAGTTTGCCGTCTGCCAGGCCTGGATGTAGTTGTCAATGACCCATTTTGTCGGCAGGAGCTTTGCGCCTCCGAGCAGAAGTTCCTGGTTCTCCTTGAAGGACCCGAGAATGATGTAAACAATCGGGTAGAGCATCATACATGAAAAAAGAATCGTAAGGACGGAAATGATACCGCGTCCGAACTTCTGCCTGCCCGACAGTATTGCCCTTGATTTTTCCATTGTTACCTCCTCACACCACATCATCAAGTTTCTTTGCGAACTTGTTGTAGATAACGGTAACACCGCCGATTATGACTGCCGCAATGATGCTGAGTACCGTTGCATATCCGATCTGTATGCTGAAGTTCGAAGAGGATCCGAAGATCAGCTGGTAGATATAGAGGAACATGACCTGAGACCTGTTGTTCGGTCCTCCGCCCGTAAGTACCATGATGGACTGGTAATCCTTGAATGCCGTTGTGATGGCAAGCAGGAGAATGACCTTGAGAATGGGTGAGAGCATCGGAAGCGTTATCCTGAAGAAAGTCTGGCGTGCGTTGGCTCCGTCAATCATACAGCTTTCATAAACTTCGCCTGAAACACTGGAGAGTCCTGACAGGAAGTAAATCATGTAGTTACCGACACCGCCCCATACTGCCACGATGATTACCGACTTCATGACCCATTTGGGATCACCCAGCCAGTCTATCGGTGCGGATATTATGTGCAGCGACTGAAGAATTGTATTAAGCGGTCCTTTGAATACCGCGAATATGAACGTGAATATCAGCGCATAGATGGATGCACTTATGACGGTTGGAAGAAAGAAGATCATCTTGAATCCTCTGCTTCCCGGTATGCTGCTGTGGATTATAACCGCAAGCAGAAGTGACAGTGGAATCACGATGATCAGTTTTGATATCGCGTACTCGAAGGTATGAAGAACACTCTGCCAGAATATCACGTCCGTGAAAGCCCTTTTGATATTATCCAGTCCGGTGAAGTAGGCCGTAAATCCGTTATAGTCATACAGCACATACCTGAATAGCCAGAAGAACGGATAAACAGAGGTAATGGCCAGCATCAGGAGGCTGGGAGTCAGCATAAGACCTGCCGCAATACCTTCCCTGCGTCTCAGCTGTTTTGCTTCTTTTGTCATCATATGAATCGTCTCCTAAAAAAATCCGCATATTTGAAAATCAGTGACTTAGGATGCCCTGAAGACCAGATCCTCCGG
>JBJEWN010000118.1:0-4046 GCA_051885075.1 Bullifex sp. | reverse complement strand
TTATGATGGTTTTGTTTGTCTCGTCTATCTTGCGGGTCATCCGTTCTTTCTCTCGAACTCAACCATGAAGTCACGAAGTGCGACCACGTCTTCGTACGGGAGTGCGTTATAGAGGGATGCCCTGAGACCACCGACTGACCTGTGGCCCTTGAGGCCGAGCATGTCGGCAGCGGTTGCTTCCTTGACGAACTTTGCCTCAAGCTCCTCACTTGGGAGGCGGAAGACGATGTTCATTCTTGAGCGGTAGCGGCTGTCAACGGGGCTTCTCCAGAAGTCGGATGAGTCGATCACGTCGTAGATCAGGCTGCTCTTCTTATCGGCAAGTGCATCCATGCCCTCAACACCGCCGTTTCTCTTAATCCACTCGAGGACGAGCTTGACGCCCCAGATTGAGAATACGGGAGGTGTGTTGTAAAGGCCCTTTTCCTTTGCATGGAGAGCATAGTCCATGTATGCGGTAAGGTTTTCATTCCTTCTTTCAAGCATGTCCTTTCTCATGATGATGAATGTGGCACCTGCAGGTCCGAGGTTCTTCTGGACACCGCCGTAGATCATGCCGAACTTCTTCACGTCAACGGGACGTGAAAGGATGTCAGAGGACATGTCAGCAATAAGGGGTACATCACCTGTATCGGGGAAGTCCTTCCACTCGATTCCTCCGATAGTCTCGTTTGCGCAGAGATAAACGTAAGCTGAGTTCTCACTGGGCTTTACAGTGGCAGGATCGGGGAGAGTCGTGAAGTTTGAAGACTTTCCGTCAAAGAATACATTTACGCTTCCGAGCTTCTGGGCATCCGAACATGCCTTGTTTGACCAGGTTCCGGTCTTTGAGTAATCGGCAACCTTTCCGGGGGTAAGGAAGTTTGTCGGAATCATGGTGAACTGAAGCGTTGCACCGCCGCCGAGGAAGTAAACATCATAGTCCTCTGGGATTGAAAGCAGTTCACGGAAGGTGGAAAGACATGAATCATACATCTCTTCGAATAGTCCGCCCCTGTGGCTTGCCTCGATGATGGAAAGTCCCTTTCCCTCATAATCAACGATATTGTCCCTCATCTCTTCAAGTACTTCCACGGGAAGCACGGAGGGGCCTGCGAAATAGTTCTTCTTTCTCATCAGATCTTACCTTCCTCTTTAAGTTTTGCTATCGTATCGTAAACTTCCTGACCGATTCTCAGGAGGTTCTCATTGCTGTTTGCACCCACGTGGGGGCTGAATGTGACGTTCTCACAGCCAAAGAGCGGATTATCCGTCACTGATGGAGGCTCAGATGAATAGACATCGGTGCAGAACCAGGAGATGTCCCCTGCCTTCAGTGCATCCGCAACTGCCTGCTCATCAACGCACTTGCCGCGTCCCGTATTGATGATGACCGGCTTCTTCTCCATCTTCTTAATGAGCTCTGCATTGATCATCTTATCTGTTTCCGGAGTATACGGAAGATGCATTGAGATATAGTCCGCATCCTTAACCGCATCCTCAACAGTCGGCTTTAATACCGCAAGGTCACTGGATGTGACGTATTTGTCATAAGCCTGGATCTTCATTCCGAAGGCAGAAGCAAGAACCGCAACGCGTCTTGCGATGTTGCCGAGTCCGAGCAGAGCGAGGGTCTTACCGCCGAGTTCGCTTCTCTTTGTCTTCTTTGCCCACTCCCCGTTCTTCATTGTCCTGTCATAGAAACAGACCTTGCTTGCCGTTGAGAGCATGAGTGCGAAAGCCATTTCGGCAACTGCGGGAGCTGAGGATTTGGGAGTATTGGTGGCAATGATGCCCTTTTCCTTCGCATAGGCAAGATCTATATTGTCCATGCCTACTCCGCCCCTTATGATCAGGCGGCACTTTGCGGCCTTGTCGATATACTCTTTTGTTGCCTTTGTCTTGCTCCTGATAAGGATGACATCAGCTTCCCCAAGGCGGGCGATATCATCAGTAACTTCACCGAAAACCGAAAGCTTTTCCGGAAGGCTTTTGTCGAACGCATCTGCTATAAGAATCAACATAACAAAACTCCTTTTTTCGTTTTATTATGCTCAGTATGAGATGGATTTATGTATTTGTCAATTTTTTTCAGCTAAAATTAGGTAAAGTTAAATATAAAATAATAAAGACAGTAAATGGTGACCAATTGTTTCTTTTAATAGTATCCACATTATCATCCCATCGGTCAACATATGAGCCCGCCCTTCAGGGATAAAGCCCTGAAAGGTCGGAATCTGATATGAGGCTCACTCCTCCCTTTCCAGAGCCACGACGGTAAGCTGAAGGGATGAAACACCGCGGTAGTAGTTGCGTCCCAGCCTGAATGCGATCGTGACCCGGTCGCCGATGTCAAAACGCTTTTTATATGCATCTCCGCTGTTCCACCAGAGACACGGCCAGAGGGACGAGCCGTATTTTATGGTAAGTTTGAGGTTACCCTTCTCCCTGTTTTCACCAAGTGAGATGCAGTCCTTTACCTCGGCATGCTCGATCAGGAAGTTAAGAGGCATGTTCTGTTCCCCGTAGGGCTCGAAAAGCTCGACGATCTTTATGAGCGATGAGTTCATGTACTGGGGCGGGATGAGGGCATCGATGACAAGTTCCTCGTTTTCCTCATTTTCATCCAGTTTCAGCACTTCTTCCTCAAGTTTTGCCCTGAAGGCAGAAAAATTTCCCTCCTCAAGTGAAAAGCCGCCTGCAGCCTTATGGCCTCCGAAGTCACTTACTTCGTCTGAGAACAGGGAAAGGAATTCCCGGCAGTTAAACGCTCCCCTGCTTCTGAGGGAGCCGCTTAAGCGCCCTTCCTCAGCCTTAGCCATTACCATTACGGCAGGAACCTGCGAGTAATCACGGAGGACTTTGGATGCAATGCTCCCGGTAAGCCCGCGCGGAAGGCTGTCATCCTTTATGAGAATGAACTTCGAGCCGAATGACTCAAGACTTTCCTTTGCCTTGTCCTTAACGTCCTCATATGTTTCCTCACCCAGCCTCTGTCTCTCCTTATTCAGGGAAATTAGCTTCTTCGTAAGCTCAGTGCACACTTCAGGATCATGACTCAACAGAAGATCAACCGCGACACGTGGGCACCCCAGACGTCCTGATGAGTTGATGACGGGTGTTATGTACCAGCCTATGTCTGTTGTGGATATCGGACGTCCAAGCAGGTTCTGGGCAGAGATGAGCTGCACGAGACTCTCCCTCGGATGGTCTGAAAGCTGTCTGAGGCCAAGGCGCACCATTATCCTGTTCTCATCCCTCAGAGGCATTAAATCAGCAATGGTTCCGAGTGCCACCAGATCAAGGATTTTCTCATACCCTGAAGTGAGCAGAGGCTCCTGGTAGGTACATGCGGACTGGAAGAGGCTGATGAGTGTTTCAAGCTCCTCATGTCCGTCGGCATAGAGCACTGCCCTGCTCTGTCTGGAAAGATCGAAGAGACTTTTCCCCCTGGTCTGAGGAATTACCCGTTCAAGCTCCGGCCTGATGTCATAGAGCATTATGTCGGCGCTTTTTCCGAAAGCATTCCTCAGTGCCCTCATTTCGACATCTTTATCAAGGACAAGGATCGGAAGCGAGCGCGTCAGGAACGTAACCAGCCTGCTGTGTTCAATGTCCACTGCCCCGTTCGGGATCTCCTCAACCACCCTTGCGGTTTCCACAAGGTTTTCAAGCTGCACTGCCTCGATTATAGTGGTGGTGTTTACCCCGGGACCGGGAAGCGCATGAAGCAGTATGACGGCAGAGCCGTAATACTTCGTTTTCGAGAACCTCAGCGCCCAGATCAGTTTGGCGGCAACGCCACACCCTGCCAGGTGCTCGAAGGGATATCTGCACGATGGGACCTTCGGGTCAATGACGGCAACCGCATCGGGAACCTCGTCCCCTGAAATGTGGTGGTCAGTGACTATCGTGTCTATTCCAAGGGCCGAAAGCGCATCGATTTCCTCGTGGCATGAAATACCGCAGTCAACCGTGATGACAAGCGTGGCACCCTCTTCCTTTATCTTTTCAACAGTCTGCGACGTAAGGCCGTATGGATCATCGCCTTCAGGCAGCATGTAGAA
>JBJEWN010000117.1:0-4111 GCA_051885075.1 Bullifex sp. | reverse complement strand
AAGATCCTTCAGTTTGCCTTCGGCTTTACCGATGACGGGAAATTCGATACCACCAACGCATATCTTCCCCATAACGTGGGTGAAAACAGCGTGATGTATACCGGAACCCATGACAACAACACGACTCTCGGATGGTACCGGAGTCTTGGGGAAAAGGATAAGGACTATGTCAGGCGTTACCTTGAAACAGGGGATGATGACGTTGTCTACAAGATGATAAAGGCTGTCCTTTCTTCATGTGCCAGGTATGCGATAATTCCGGTGCAGGACGTGCTTGCCCTGGATGAGAATGCAAGAATGAACGTTCCTTCCACCTGCGGAACATCCAACTGGTCGTGGAAGATGAGTGATGAAATGCTTGCCGATGAGAACAGTTTCGGCAGGTTCAGATACTATATCGATCTTTACGGAAGGAAAAGTGAACATAATCCTGTTTGATAAGGATGAATTATCATTTGCCAGAGGTGATGAGCGCTACGACCACCTGAAGAACGTGCTCCATGCAAAGGAAGGGAGCACGTTCAGGTGCGGCATCATCAACGGGGAAAGGGGGAGCGGCACAGTAACGCGTCTTGACTGTGATAAAGCGGAGTTTTCCTTCACGCCCGAAGGATTGGATGCCTGTCTTTTCCCTCTGACCGTCATCCTGGCCATGGTCCGGCCCATATGCATGAAGCGTATCCTGAGGGAAATTGTGTCCCTCGGGGTTTCCCGGATCATCCTCACGTCCTCCGAACTCGGTGAGAAAAGCTACCGCTCCTCAGGACTTTACACTGAGGGTGAGTATATGAAAATAATGATTTCAGGTGCCATGCAGGGAGGTCACACGGGAGTTTCCGAATGTGTGTTTGCCGACTCTGTCAGGGATGCCCTCACTCTTGCAGGGGATGGCACGTGTCTCCTGCTTGACAATGTCGTGGGCTCTGTCAGGTTTTCTGATCTGGACCTGAAAGGGCGGAATGTCACACTGGCCATCGGACCTGAAAGGGGATGGAGTTCAGCTGAAAGGAATGCCTTCCTGGATGCCGGATACATACCGACGGTCATGGGCAGCCATATACTGAGGACCGAGACTGCCTCGGTTGCAGCATGTGCGCTGGCACTTGAGAAAATGGGTTATATTTAGGAGTATTTATGGCACACTGTATAGTTGAGGAAGCAGAAAAAATCCTGGACAAGGAGTTTCCCGTACTTGACCACGGCTTTGTCCGTCTGGTCGATTACCTCGGTTCGGATCAGAGAATCGTGCAGGCAGCACGCGTAAGCTACGGCGACGGCACCAAGAGCTACAGACAGGATAAGGGACTTATCAACTACCTTCTCCGCAATGACCACACATCGCCCTTCGAGCAGGTGGTCTTCACCTTCCACGTAAAGGCCCCGATATTCGTGGCCCGTCAGTGGGTTCGTCACCGGACTGCCCGCATGAACGAAATCAGCGGACGCTACTCGGTGATGAAGGATGAAGTGTACATCCCTGCATCCGATAAGATCGCGCTTCAGAGCGAGGACAACAAGCAGGGAAGGAAGAATGAGCCTGTTGATGCTGATACGGCGTCAAAGGTTCAGAATCTGCTGAAGGAGAATGCTGAGGAGACGTTCCGCGTTTATCACGAGCTTCTGGATGAGGGCATCGCCCGCGAGATCAGCCGCATAAACCTGCCTCTTTCCATGTATACGGAGTTCTACTGGGAGATTGACCTTCATAATCTCTTCCACTTCCTCCGTCTCCGCCTGGACGGACATGCCCAGTATGAGATCAGGGCATATGCCGAAGTAATGCTTGAAATGGTTAAGGCGGTATGTCCCATGGCAGCTGAAGCATTCATCAGCCTCAAGGTCGGATCCCGGACGTTCTCTTCCCGTGAACTTCAGGCACTGAAGGCAATGCTCGATGGAAATGAACCTGAACTTGAGAAGAGGGAGAAGGAGATATTCCTTTCAAAACTGAAATGAGTGACAGATTCTGCCTTACCGTTTCCAAAGACGGAAACGGTTCCTACATGACGATTCAGGAAGCTCTTGATGCGGTTCCGTACATGGTTCCTGCCACGATAACGGTAAAGGAAGGAATCTACAGGGAAAAGCTCTTTTCTGACAAACATGATCTTGTCATCAGGGGAGAGGGTAAGGTCATCATAACATTCTCCGACGGTGCACGGGAACTGCTTGCTGACGGGAGGAAGCGGGGTACATTCAGGACTTACACTGCTTTCTTTTCCGGTGAGAAGCTGACTCTTGAGAACCTGACGATCCGGAATTCCGCGGGGAGGGGATGCGATGCAGGACAGGCGGTCGCGCTGTACCTTGATGTCACTGAGTCCCGTCTTAAGGATGTGCATCTTTCAGGTCATCAGGATACCCTCTTTCTTGCACCCCTTCCCGATGAAGAGAGGGAGAAAAGGGGATTTTACGGTCCAAGGTGTTTTACGGAGCGGAAGCGTACCAGAACATTCTTTGAGGGCGGAAGCATTTCCGGAGGAGTTGACTTCATATTCGGAGGAGGTGATGCCGTTTTCAGGAATGCGGAGCTTATCAGCGTGGAAAAGGGCTTTGTCACGGCACCTTCAGGTAAAAGTGACTGGGACGGTTTCACATTCGAAAACTGCATTTTCACATCCCCGCTTTCACTTGAAGGGGAAGTTTATCTCATGAGACCGTGGCGGGATGAAGCAAAGGCGCGCTTTGTGAACTGCACCTTCGGCAGGCATATAAACAGGGACGGATTTTCTCCCTGGCCCGGCAGGGCGGATAAGGCTCAGCTTTCATCCTTCTCGATGGAAGGGTGCACGTTTGCTGATTTATAAAGCAGGTCTGCCTTGTTTTCAAGCACAAGTGATGCGGCTCCCAGTGCGGAGCCGTAATCTTTCAGGACGGCCTGTTCAACTTTCAGGGCCGCTCCGGCAACAGTTGCGGTGAGTTTTGACCTGAGACACTCCCTGAGCCTTGTCACGAGGTAACGGGAAGAGTATCCGATGGGACCGCCGATGATGATCTTCCTCGGGTTGATTATGTCGCATATCTCCCCCAGTCCCTTGGAAAGAGGCTCGACTATGGCTTCCACTGCCCTCATGGCACAGGTATCGTACTCGTCGGCAAGTGTGCATATCGTTTCCTCATCAAGCCTGACACCATCTTCATTCAGCCTGGATACCCTGTATTCATCTTTCTTCCTGAGTTCATCAGCTTTCCTTATCAGGGCATCGCTGTTCGCAACCGTAAGAAGACACCCTTTTTTTCCGCAGTCACATAAGGGCCCGTTTTCATCCACCACGATGTGCGCGATGCGTCCTGCCGAGAAGGTGGCACCTGAAAGAAGACGGCCATCAATGAAGATCGCGGACCTTATTCCGTGTCCAAGTCCTATGTATATCATGTCCTGATCACGTTCTGGGTTTGCATAGCGGAACTCAGCAATTCCCGCGGCAGTGTACCTGTTGACCGAATAGACCTTAAGTCCGAATTCCCTTTCGATCTCGGCACCCACATCGATCGGATCGTGCCATTTCATGTCGTTCGCAACGATGATCCGGTTGTTTTCCATGTCAACTATGCCGGGAAGTCCAAGCCCTATTGCGGGCAGCATGGTGTGAGGAAGCGCTGCCATTATGGTCCTGAGTTCATTTTTCAGACCGTTAATGAGATTTGAAGGCGTCAGGTCTGCTATGTCAGGTGCCTCATGGCGGAATATAACCTTTCCTGAAAGACCTGTTATGACGAAGCTCCAGTGGGAGGATATGAAGGATGCTCCGAGCGCACACCATGCGGCATCCATGAGGCGGAGCCCGAGTCCGGGCCGTCCCCTCCTTCCGCTGTCCTCCAGTGATGTTTCCTCGACGATTCCTTTTTCGATCAGGTCACTGACGACATAGGACACCGTTGTCTTGGAAACATTCAGGGCTTTTGCGACTGAGGCCCTTGATGGTGAATCCATTGCGCCGATTGCATCGATTATGTTCTTATAATTTACAAATTCCAGGTCTTCGAATCTCACCCAATGTATTTTAATTCACATGGTATGTGAGAGCAAGCAATTTGATTGTTCTCATCGATAAAAGTATGACTCCCAACGGATTTATTCCAATGTAAACGCAAATGATTTTTTCCAGGT
>JBJEWN010000116.1:0-4115 GCA_051885075.1 Bullifex sp. | reverse complement strand
TGCTCCCGTAGTGGACTTTCACCACCAAGTTAACGCCCATGCAGGGCAAACAAAATGCACCCCAACATCTGAGGTGCGAATTAGTTGCATGTATAAAAATCAAGATATTCAGGTACTTATAATAAACAGAAAAGTGATTTTTTCCGTTCGGACGCAAAAAGGACCGGAAGTGCAGTTCCGGTCCTTACTCTTTTTAAGGATATTTTTCCGAAGTCATTTATGAGATTCAGCCCTTCTTCCAGAAGGATCTGGAGAAAAGTGCATATACCGTGAAAAGCTCAAGCCTGCCGACCAGCATCAGAAATGATGCAACCCACTGCAGTGCAGGTGAGAAAATGGAAAAGTTCCCGCTGGGACTTGCATCTCCAAGACCTATTCCTATGTTACCGATGAACAGGAAAGCAGATGAAAGACACGTTTCAAGTGATCTTCCGCTGGTGGAAAATATCAAAGCCCCTATGAGTCCAGTGAGCATGTAGGCTCCGATGAAGCCTGCAATTGAAAGCGTCGTATCCTGCGTAATGATGTCGGCACCGAGTCTTGTCTGTACCACAGCCCTAGGATGAAGTCTCTTTTTAATGGTGTTCTTTGCAAGCGCTATCAGGGTGGATATCCTGACGACCTTCATTCCGCCGCCTGCGGATCCCGCACATCCTCCCACGAAAAAGAGCAGGAACAGCAGCATCTGGTTGAACACGGGCCAGACAGTGTAGTCCGTGGTTGCAAATCCCGTTGTTGTGATTACCGAAACCACATGGAACATGGAATAGCGCAGGGAAGTAAGAAAATCAGGGTAAATGTGGCTGAAAAAAAGGTTCAGGGCACCCACAATGGAGAATATCGCAATAAGTGAGATATAAACCCTGAACTCCACATCCTTCAGCACCTTGTCAATGCGCCCCTGAATGGCCTTGAAGAAAAGAGCGAAATTCGAGCCCGCAATCGTCATGAAGACAATGCACACGACATCGACATATGCGGAATTATATCCTCCTATGGAATTGTTCTTTGCGGAGAATCCTGCGGCTCCCATGGTACCGAAGGTAACGGTAACCGCATCAAAGAGTGAAAGCTTCCCAAGAAGGAGGAACACCACTTCAAGGACGGAAAATCCCACATAGATTCCCCATAGGATCATTGCGGTGTGCTGGATCTGAGGCGTCAGTTTGTCCTTTGTGGGACCTACCGATTCGGCACTGACAAGGTTTGCCCCGCGTACTCCCATGAACGGAAGGATTGCAACGAACAGAACGACGATACCCATTCCGCCGAGCCAGTTCGTCATTCCCCTCCAGAAAAGGATGGACTTCAGCTGATCCTCGATCGAGGTCAGTGCCGTTGCACCCGTGGTGGTGAAACCCGACATTATCTCAAAGTATGATGCGGAATATGTATCAAGTGTCCCGGTCAGGTAGAGCGGAAGGGCTCCGAATGCAGCCGCTATGACCCAGGTAAGGGTCACGAAGAGGTAGCTGTCCTTTGCCTTTATCTTAATGGGCTCTTTTCTGAGAAATATCAGGATTATGGAATGAATCGTCACCATAAGGGCTATGGTGAAGGAAAAGGCCCTGATCGCCTCACTTTCCCCGTAGCCGAAGGCAAGTGCAAGCGGAAGGGCCATCAGCAGTGCTATGAAGAGCTGAATGAAACAGAGCAGTTTTATGACGGACTTTATGTTCACCTGAATAGCTCCTGAACGAACGAGCTGTTGCTGTGCAGACAGCATATGAGTACGGTATCACCCTCGCGGAACACATAATTTCCACCCGGAACGAAAGCATCGGCACCGGGTCTTTTTACTCCCGCGATGATCGCCTGACCTCTCAGGTTTACTTCCTTCAGTGCCTTGCCGAGATGCCTGAAGCTACCGCTGATGGAGTACTCATAAACCTCAAGCTTTCCGTCAAAAAGCGTGTGAAGGCTCATGATCCTTCCGCTTCTCAGGTGCTTCACGATCGTGTCGACAGTCGCTTCCGTGGTTGAGATCGGCGCATCTATATCAAACTGTCTTGCCAGAGAGATGTAATTGGGATTCGTCTTGATGAGGGCAATGGACCTGTCCACACCCAGCTTCTTGGCGTACGAGGCCGTGATGATGTTAAGCTCATCATTTTCGGTAAGGCTTATGAGAATGTCGCTGTCATCAAGAGCCTCATCCTCCCACAGGGACTCATCCGTTATCGAACCGTTTATCACAAGCACATCGGGAAAAAGCCTTGAAAACTCATCCGCCGTCTGAGCATCCCTCTCGATAAGGGTGGAAACGCTCCTCTCCTTTGCGGTGAATCTGGTCAGCAGAGCCCTTGTGACCTTGGTTGCACCTACCAGAATGGTCCTTCTTGAATCCTTCGGCCTGCTGGATTTACCGCCCAGGTCGAAAAACTCAAGCGTGTCATCACTGTCGCATATGACGGCGATGTCATCTCCGGGACGGAGCACGGTATCACCGGATGGCAGGATCACCTTGCCCTTTCTCAGGATACCGGTAACAACGATGTTGCCGGTGAAGCGGGAACGGAACTCTATGAGTGAGAGATTGGCAAATGCGCTCTTTCGTGAAACATGTATGGTGAAAAGAAGAAAGTTGGTGTCCGGGAATGTTATCGTGTCGTAGTAAAGACCGCTTCTGACGACATCGACTATTCTCCTGGCGGCTTCACTGTCAGGGTTGACGATATCCGAAATGCCAAGAACGGGAAGACTCGTTCCGCCCTCATCCTCGGATAGATATGAAATCGATCTTATCGCGGCGACAGTCTTCGTGACATTGGGAAAACTTGCTGTTACAAGACCGCAGCTGACAAGATTTACCTCGTCTGAGTCGGTGACCGCTATGACCGTATCAGCTTCCTCAACGCCTGCCTCGACGAGCCTTTCAATGTTGGTGGCCGAACCGCACACAGCCATGCAGTCAAGCTTGGCAAGGGCACTCTGGCATCTGTCACCTGAAATGTCGAGAAAGGTAACGGCTGCCTTTTCCTCAATGAGATGTCTCGCGAGCCTGAGGCCTCTTCTGCCCGCTCCGATTATAATAACCTTCATAGCCTCAGGATTATAACGGAAAAATCCATATCTTGATACACCCATGCCTCCCTTTGTTTTTACATCCCTGTCATGCTACAATGGACGCCATGAAGGAATTTACGGTACTCGATCTGCTTGACCTTGACATGAAGGACAACGGAGTTCTGAAACTGCGTGTTCTTGCCGGAAGGGCCGGTCTCTCACGCGTGATAAAAACCCCGCTGCTTTCAAGGCCGGGACTTCCTCTCTCAGGATACTTCAGGAACTTCAATTCAAGTACGATACAGCTCTTCGGAAAAGGTGAACAGGCATACATAAAGGATATGCTTGCTGAAGGCAGGACTGAGACGCTTACGAAGATCTTCTCATCTGACATACCATGCTGCATCTTCACAAAGGCATCCATTCTCGATCCTTTCATCATCGCGCTCGCTGAGGAGCACGAAGTGGCGGTTCTCACAACCGAGCTTGACAGCTCGGATTTTTCCCGCATGAGCTATGTGGTGCTTGATGAAGTGTTTGCAAAGAGTGAAACGATCCACGGGGTTCTTACCGAGGTCTTCGGAATAGGTGTACTTATCACGGGAGATGCCGGAATCGGGAAGAGCGAGACCGCACTTGAACTCATCGAACGCGGCCACAGGCTGGTAAGCGATGATACGGTGAAGCTTAAGAACATATCAGGAACCCTGCTTATCGGAAGCGGTGCCAATCCCGTTCTCGCCCACCACATGGAAATCAGGGGCATCGGGATCATCAACGTTGCAAGCATGTACGGCATCGGTGCGATCAGGGAAAAAAAACAGGTACAGCTGAACGTTAGTCTGGAAAAGTGGGATGCTGACAAAAACTATGACCGCATCGGGGGAATGCTTGAAGCGGAGTATCTCGGCATCAGGATCCCGAAGATAGAAATCCCTGTCAGGCCGGGAAAGGATAACATCAGAAAGATTTCCGAAGATAAAGGACTTGGAGTACTTATTACAGACCACAATCCGAAGGCAACTCTTTCTATAACGGATAGAGCATATGTAATTTTTGACGGGAAAATAAAAATACAAGGGCGAAGTGTTGATGTTGCAAATGACCCT
>JBJEWN010000115.1:0-4126 GCA_051885075.1 Bullifex sp. | reverse complement strand
CAACTTCAATCGAGACTGCTGCGCTTCTTTCAAAGAAAGCACTGATGAGACCCATCGGAAGCCACAATGAGAACGCGAATGCCGCAAAGATGGAGAAACTTCTTGAAGACGGAATCAACAAAATCGGTCTCGGTCCCCAGGGCATGGGAGGCGCGTTCTCCGTCATGGGTGTCAACATCGAGAACACTGCAAGACATCCTTCCACGATCGGTGTTGCCGTAAACGTAGGCTGCTGGTCTCACAGAAGGGGACACATCGTATTCGACAGGGATCTGAACGCAGTGACTGATACCCATTCCACATTCACTTTCACCAAATAAGGAGGCACGACAATGGTTGAAATCAGAGGTGATAAAAAAGTTCTCATCACTCCGGTAAGCGCGGAGGACCTTAAGGACATAAAGATCGGTGACATCGTATGGCTCGACGGCGATCTGATGACATGCCGCGACGTTGCGCACAGAAGACTCGTTGAATACGGACGTGCCCTTCCTTACGACATTAAGGATAAGGCAATCTTCCATGCAGGTCCGATCGTGAGAAAAGTTGAAGGTGAGGAAGATAAGTATGAAATGGTCTCAATCGGACCCACGACTTCCATGAGAATGGAGAAGTTCGAGTACGAGTTCACAAAACAGACAGGAGTGCGCGTCATCGTGGGTAAGGGCGGCATGGGACCCAATACAGAGAGGGCTTGCAAGGAATTCGGCGCGATCCACTGCGTGTTCCCCGCAGGGTGTGCGGTTGTTGCAGCAACTGAGGTTCAGTACATCGCTGAACATCACTGGGATGAACTCGGAATGCCGGAGACCCTCTGGTGCTCAAAGGTTAAGGAGTTCGGCCCCCTGATCGTATCGATCGATACCGAAGGCAGAAACCTCTTTGAGGAAAACAAGGTTGCCTTCAATGAAAGGAAGGAAGAAGCCAAGAAGGACATCTATCCTGAAGTAAGATTCATTAAATAATACCATTCATGAATTACCCCTGGGTCCGGTGAAGAGCCGGACCCTTTTCGGTTTCAAATGGGCAGATGGAAAGGATTTCCACTCTTGGAAAAGAGAAAACAGTTAAACTTAGTATGTCGTAATTACAATAGTCTGAGTTTTGGATTGTATCTCTATTAAGTGCTTGATTCCGTTATATCAGGCAACTTTAAACCGTACGGATCATCTGTCTGACAAACCCTTACTTTCTGTTTTCCTGACTATGAAAACAGCCTTGAATTCAGCGTTCTCCGCTTCTGATCAGTCCTGCAATCGGGTGATTTCAGTTTTTTCAAAAAGTATTCTGACAGTAGTTTACACGCTTTTTCTTTTCTGATAGTCTTCGTGCCATATTTACAAAGGCGTAGAGCTTCAAATGGCTTTACGCCTCTTTTTTTTACAAGGAGAAGCGGTATGAAAAAACTCATCACAATCGTTCTGCTCGCAGCTGTAGTCCTTACGGTCGTATTCGCGCAGGGTGCTGCTGAAAGCGCATCATCTGAGACTGCAATTGAACGCATCAAAAAGGCAGGCGTCATCAAGGTTGCCACCGGTACATACGTTCCCTTTGAATACAGGGACGAGAAGAATAACATCGTTGGCTACGATATTGACTTTGCACAGCTCGTTGCAGATAAGCTCGGTGTGAAGCTCGAGGTTTCCGACATGGTCTTCCAGACTATCATTCCCGCAATCGAGCAGGGACAGTATGACTTTGCAATCGCCGCCATGTATGATACTCCCGCGCGGCGTGAGGTAGTTCTCATGTCCGACTCCTACTATGAGACAGGCATGATCCTCACGGTTCCCGCAGGAAACCCCAGGGGCATTAAGACTCTTGCGGACTGCGCCGGTCTGAAGGTCGGTGTAAAAGCAGGTGCAACAAGTCAGGTTGAAGCTGAAAAGGCCATGGCACAGTGCGGCATCAAGTACGAAATCGTAGGTTACGAAGAGACAATCGGCTGTGTTTCCGATCTTGAGGCAGGAAGGGTAGATGTTGTCGTAAACGATCTTCTCAATCAGCTTGAGCTCTGTAAGACACATCCCGCAGTTGAAATCGTCGGTGAACCGTTCACTCATGCAAGCCTTGCATGTGCAGTGAAGATGGGTGATGACGACCTGCTTGCACTGATCAACGAGGTCATCGCCGAGTACAAGGCTGACGGCACAATGGATGCACTCACTGCAAAGTGGCTCAAATAGTATTCTGACAAGGGGGCATAAATGCACGCACTGAAGTTCGATGTCATATTCCAGAAGCTGCCATCCCTGCTTCAGGGATGTGCCGTGACACTCTTTTTCTGCACGGTATCACTTTTCTTTGCCCTGATACTCGGTATCTTTCTGGCTCTTTTCAGGGATTCGGAAATCAGGCCGCTTGCCCTCGTCACGAAGTTCTATATCTGGATCTTCAGGGGAACACCCCTGATGGTCCAGTTATACCTCATCTACTTCGGCCTTCCTTCCTTCGGCATCACGATGGGACCTGCCGCTGCAGGCATCATCGGTCTTTCACTGAATACCAGTGCATATGTTGCCGAGATAATCCGCTCCGGAATCCACGCTGTTGATCCCGGGCAGAGGGAGGCTGCCAGGGCACTTGGAATGACTTATGCAAAGGAAATGGTCAGGATAGTTGCCCCACAGGCCGGGAAGGTATGTCTCCTTCCGCTTGTAAACCAGTTCGTATCAACCATCAAGAACTCATCAATCCTTTCCGTGATAACGATCACGGAGCTGACAAGGGCAGGTACGCTTATCAGTTATTCAACCTTCAGGCACTTTGAAGCCTACATCGCAATAGCGGTGCTGTACCTGATACTTACCACGATCTTCACATCACTTGCAGGGTGGATCGAGAGGAGGATGAAATGAACACTGAAAGGAAGATACTGAGCGTACAGGGCCTGAGAAAGAGCTTCGGAAAAACGGAAGTCCTCAAGGGAATCGACTTTGAAATGTACGAAGGCGAGAAGATTGTCATTCTCGGTCCTTCCGGTTCAGGCAAGTCCACCATTCTCCGGTGCATAAACAGGCTTGAAACCATGGATGACGGAATCATCATCTTCAATGATCATGATGCATCCATTATGAAAGCCCATGAACTCAGAAAGGACATAGGAATGGTGTTCCAGAGGTTCAACATCTTTTCCCACATGAACGTGCTTGAGAACATCATGGAAGCTCCCGTTCACGTGAGGCACATGAACAGAAATGAAGCGGCAAAGGAAGCAAGGGAACTTCTGAAAAAGGTAGGACTGTCCGATAAGGAGGACAGCATGCCCTCCCAGCTTTCCGGAGGTCAGCTTCAGAGGGTGGGTATCGCAAGGGCGCTTGCCATGCATCCTCAGATCCTGCTCTTCGATGAACCCACATCAGCCCTTGATCCTGAGCTCGTCGGTGAAGTGCTAAACGTCATGAAGGATATCGCAAAGGACGGTACCTCCATGATCGTCGTCACTCATGAGATGGGTTTTGCCCGTGAGGTTGCGGACCGCATCCTCTTCATGGACGGCGGTGTGATACTTGCCAATGCCACTCCAGAGGAATTCTTCACAAAACAGGAAAACCCAAGGATTCAGAGCTTTTTAAGCAAAGTCACCCACAAATAGAATCAGGGGTATCTGTTCCCTGTTTCCGATGTTATCATTTCCTCATGAGAAGAGTATTGTCTGTCGGGATTCAGAGTTTTGAGAAACTGAGAACGGACGGAAACATATATGTTGATAAGACATCTTACATCGAAAAGCTTGTCAGCACAGGGGCTTATTATCTACTGTAACGTCCCAGGCGCTTTGGAAAGAGTCTGTTTCTGTCTTCTCTGGAAGCATATTTCCGTGGCAGGAAGGATCTGTTCTCAGGTCCTGCGATCGCTGAAACAGAGCAGGAATGGGTAAGCTACCCAGTCATTAAGATTGGTTTCGGAGGTTCCGAATACTCGCTTACCGGACAGCTTGAGGCGCAGATTGACATGATCCTGACCATGACGGAAGAGGAGTACGGGGTAAGGAAAAGGTTTTCGAATCCGTCCCCGCGTCTTGCAGATCTCATATGCTCACTTTATCAACTACCCACGCACTAGAAGTGCGGGGCGTGCGACTGTCCACCGGTACTGACGGCTTTTATCGGCCTCCCGGCTTTGA
>JBJEWN010000114.1:0-4137 GCA_051885075.1 Bullifex sp. | reverse complement strand
TGGCCTCGAAATAGCAGATCAGATTGCAGATATGATTTGCTTCTATGCAACTGCAAATGAAACAGCGGAAGAAATGATGAAACCCTGGGAGACAGGAAATGTATAAGGCATTGGAGAACAGTTTATTCGAAAAAGACAGATCCCTGTATCGCTCAATTCAGAAGTGCGTAACACAGTTCAATTCAGTATACAATGGGAACAATATTATCCAGGATGATATTTTCCACATTATGGAGAACTATGTGCACAGTCATGATATGCCGTTTGAACTACTGAGATATCCGATTGCGGATCAGGAATTGTGTGCGTGCACATTTATTCGTGAACAGCGCATGTTTGTACTGGTGAATACATCAATACCTGTAGCGAAGCAGATTTTTGCTTCAGCGCATGAATTATATCACATATATTGCTTTGCAGATGTAAACGATACCGATCTGCCGGAACGAGGATCCATTCTGAATTCCATGACAATAGATGATGACGTTACTTTAATGGAGGATATGGAGGCTAATGCGTTTGCCGGGTTATTGCTTGCTCCTCCTGACAGAATTGAAGAACAGATGCGTATCTATGGTATTAAACGAGGTGAAATATCGTTGGATGATGTTCTGATGCTGATGGAGATTTTTGCCATTCCCTATAAAGCCATTATCCTGCGTCTGTTTGAGGATGGAATCATTACACAAGCAGGAGCCCGAGGGTTTTTCACCATATCGCAAAAAGACGTTATGGAAAAAATAGAACTTTCAGGAAAAGCAGCCAGATGGCAGCAGATCCCCCAGATGCCAATCAGGCTGGGAAGTCTTATGGAAAAAATGAAGGTCGCTGAGGACTTGGAATCCGTTCGGAATGAACGTATTAAAGACGATCGGGATATTATCCGACGAATTAAAGAAAGTATTTCCGCTCATTAAGGAGCCTCATATGGAAAACCAGAAGAAATATGTCCTGCTCGATACGGATTTTATTTTCAAATCACATTTGGCTCAGGATCCTTTGCGCAATACTCTTGCTGATATAATTATTACATTTGAGGAGTACGATTTTTTCTGCCATGAAATAATTTTGGACGAGCTTTCAAGACATCAGATCACCCCGGACCCTCTGCCGTGGCTACTGGATCTTATTGAAAACGGAAAGGTACATCTGTTCACTGATTCGGATATTCTAAATCAACTGAAGGTTATATATGGCGCAGCTGCAAGCAGTATGTATACAACATTGCTGGAGAAAAGCTGCAATACGTTCAATCAGGGATTTTTCGGTCAATACTATGATATGCTGAAGCGGTTGCCTCTGATTGTCAGCGATTCCGAATTCCTTAGACAGCTTGCTGATTGTGATGCAGCAATTCCTTCTCAGAATGAGCTTGGCGAGAAGAAAACATATGTGCTCATTCAGATGATGGATATATTACACCCTGGAATGGTATATGTATTCTGTTCTGATGATTTTGCTGCAAGACAAAGTCTGAATGCCATTCCTGTTAAAGTCCACTGTCTGAGTATTCTTGGTGTGTTTCAGGTTCTGAAGGAACAATCGTATGGGAAGGAACAAATGCAGCCTTATTTTGACGCTCTAACTGGATTCCTGGCCAAACACCAGCAGGATACATATCGGGTCTGGAAGGATCATCAAAGAGTGAAAGTGCCTGTAAAACAGGTGTTTGACGAAATCTATGAAGGCAGATTCCAGCTTTATCGAAACGGGGATTTATCGTATATATGACAGTCTGTTAACTTTGATCGAGATTGTTTGATGACAGGATGGAGATCATTTCAACAGGCGGACTTCCGTTCGGATATATCAAAGAGGAGTTCTACAGTGGGATTTCCCATCCGGTAAACATCGGTCTCTTCAGAATAATGGGGCAGTTGAACATCATAGAGCAGACTGGTCATGGAAACATTGTGATCATCGACAGATATGGAAAGGATGCCTTCAGAATTGAAGACAATTGCATAGTCGTGACAATTCCGTTTGCTTTCACTCCTGCATGGAAGGAAATGGTGACGGAAAGTCTTTCAGACACTGCCGTGAAAGTGCTTCTTGCCATAAAGAATAATCCATCAGCCACGCAGCGAGAGCTGTCTCATCTCACCGGTCTCGGTACCACTCGTGTAGCAGAGATAATAAAGGAGCTTAAAGAAAAGGGACGGGTTGAAAGGGTAGGCAGCAAAAAGACCGGTCACTGGATCGTTCTGCAATGAGAGGCTGTCCGATACAAAAAACCTGAGAGATGACAGAAGATAAAAAAGCACCTGATGTCTTTAAAAAAACATAGTTGCTTCAAATCATTATAACATAGTATTATGGCTGTATCAATTCAACTGAGGGGTGATATGGATAAGATAGCAGCTTTCCATACCGATAATTTCAAAGTGAAGCCTGATATCATATGTCAGGTACCGGGTGTGTGCACTTTGATGGGGGCCTTTGCCGATTTCTGCAAAGGCTATTGCGTTACGAGTACAGGCACCCTGGGGCTGCGCATAGCACTCTCAAAGCGCGGTGATGATCTCGTCAGGATATACAATGCCACCAGAAACGACAGGAAACAGTTTTCATATTCCAACATAAAATACCGGCGTGAGGACAAGTGGGCCAACTTCGTCAAGGGTGTCGTTTCCACCCTTGTGGATGAGAACATCATGAAAATTCAGGGGCTGGACATAACGGTCAAGGGTGCACTGCTGTTCTGTGACAATCTCACCATATCAGTGGCAATAACAGTGGGGCTTCTGGTGGCGCTCAATGAGGAACTGTCCCTTGGTCTTGACCGTGCCGCGATAATAAGGATTGCCTATACCGCGATAACGAAGTTCAGCTCGCTGAACTGCCGTTTCCGCGACATAATAACCCTGATGCATGCAGAGGAGGGGAAAGTCTTCTGCTTTGACCTCCAGACAATGAACTACAGGATCATTGACTTCCCGTTTGAGGGAAATGATGCATACTGTCTTGTTGTGGATCCCAATGTTCCGCCACAGGTACTCCGTGAGGAGATCGAGGAGAAGAGGCAGGAAGCCCATGACTGCTGCAAGAAGCTTTCCGCAAGTCTTCCCGGTGAGTACCGCCTCAGAAGTTACCCTGTCAAGGACCTCAAAAGTCACATCATTTCAGGGCTTTCGGAGCATGAGAGAAGGACATGCGAATACGTGATAAGCGAGACGCTGGCAACGGAAAAAGGTTTCCGTGCCCTCGAAACTTCCGACTCCCGCCTCTTTGCAAAGCAGCTTTCATCAATCTTCTTCGGCATGCGTGATGTCTTTGAAATAACGTGTCCTGAAGTTGACTGGCTCATCAAGAGGGCAAGTGAGACTGACGGTGTGTACGGAGCATCTCTTGTCAGCAACGGGGCAACCGGCTCCATATTCGTGGTGCTTGATGAAAAAGGGGAGGCATCCTACAGGGCTGTCCTTGATGATTACCGCAGGATATTTGACTTCGATCCGGAAGTAAGGCGTTTTGTTCCGGGCGGTTCGATAAAGGTTATAAGAAATTGACGATACTGCTTACAAACGATGACGGATATGAAGCTGAGGGAATAAAGGTTCTGGAGAGTGTCTTCAGTGAGAAACATGAAGTATGGGTGGTATCTCCTTCAGGAAACAGGAGCGCCCAGTCCCATGCCATGAATCTCCGGGAGCCCATAAAGATGACAAAGTACGGTGAAAACCGCTGGCACTGCAGCGGTACACCCACCGACTGCATCCTGTATTCCATCAGGGGAGGGCTTTTCCCCCGTAAACCCGATCTCATCATTTCAGGCATCAACCATGGTGCTAACTGTTCATCTGACATCCTCTACAGCGGGACGTGCGGTGCCGCGATGGAAGGCGTGATGCAGGGAATAGCTTCAATAGCACTGTCAGTTGAAAAGGGTGATGACGGCTCCTTCGGCTTTGAACCTGCCGCCCGGTTTGCCCTTGACAACCTCGATAAGCTCATTTCACTTACTGCAATCGATTCAATAGTCAACGTGAATTTTCCGACACCCCACAGCGGAAGGGTTTTTTCTGCCGGTGTCGGTCTTATCGACTACCCTGATAAACCTATTCCATGCACTGATAATGATGGTGTCATCACATACCGCCTCGGAGGCGGGGATGTGGAAAAGAACATCTATCACTT
>JBJEWN010000113.1:0-4156 GCA_051885075.1 Bullifex sp. | reverse complement strand
GATTTTCCTGACGGCTTCAGCTATCATATTCCTGGTATCTTCCTTCTCACTTTTATCCAGCTTTGAAAGCGGGATGAAACTGCGCTTTGCCATTGCAATATCGTTAATGCACGCCTCAAGTTTTTTCTGAAGCTCACACCTTCTGCTTCCTGATTTTTCCAGTTCAGACCTGAAGATGCTTACCTTCTCATTTCTCTCCGCGAGCAGCATCCGGACCTTGTCCACTTCGTTTGCAACGGAGACTCTTGTCTTCAGAAGAGGATTTCCGATGGCCAGTGCCTTTACTTCCCCATAGGAAAGCACCGTGTCATCAACATCACCTGCTTCACGCTCACAGACCGTACCGGTGAGAATCTGTGAGATGAAGCGCTGCTTGATTTCAAGCAGTTGCCAGGAATATGCATCAAAGCTTCCCCTCGTGATGTACCTGAAAATCCTTACTTTCTCACAGCTGTTTCCCTGTCTCAGAATGCGGCCTTCCCTCTGTACCATGTCGCTGGGGCGCCAGGGCACATCCAGATGGTGAATGGCCGCAAGACGCTTCTGGACATTCATTCCGGTACCGAGTTTGAATGTTGACCCGACGGCAACCCTTATGGTTCCGTCATTCATTCCGTTTATGAAAACATCCCTCTTCCTTTTGTCAGGATAGTCATGGATGAACACGACTTCGTCGTTACTCATTCCCATTGCAACGAGCAGTCTTTTCAGCTCATCGTACAGGTTGAAGCTCTCCTTCGGAGTTGATGAATCGCAGAACACGAGCTGGGTTCCGAGACTTTCAGCTGTATCCTCATAAACCTTCATCACATTTTCGGCACACCTGAACACTTTTGAATCGGGATCGAGGCCGAACACTTCATCTATCAGTCTCATATCAAGACCTGCCTTCCTGCCATCCGATGTGATCTTCAGAAGATTGTCATCAACACGGGAAACCCTTCTGGCCCTGACATCATCAGCCCGATCCGATATATAGGAGAGGTATTCATGGAATTCCTCACTTCCATCCCGGAAGGAATCGGAATATCCATCGAAGGCGGGAGATACCCCATTGTCCTTATCTGTCCTGTAAAAGTCAGCAACCCCGGCAAACAGTGATGTCAGCTCAGGAAGATTGCAGAAACGTGAAAACCTTGAGACAAGATGGTAGGAACTGGTATCGACATCTATTTCAAAGTCAGTGACCTTATCGGCATACATGGCCGCCCAGGCATTGAATGAGGAGAGAGAAAGCTGTTCCAGTGCTCCGCTCTGCAGATAGTGCTGCATGACGAAGATATCCGTGATCGAGTTTGTAATCGGAGTTGCGGTTGCGAACACGATGCGGCCTCCATCATTCTGACGCTGGATGCACCGCACCTTGTCCATCATTCCGTCAGCCTTCCGGCTGCCCTTTCCTGCCCCACCCAGAACTCCGGTTATGTTCGTCCTGAAGGAAACATTCTTGTAGTTGTGGGCTTCATCAAGAAAGAGCGTGTTTACCATAAGGTCATCGAAACATATCGACCTTGCACATTTTTCTTCTTCCTCAGTCACCTCCTTGAGAGTCTTTTCCGCAGCAGCTATCCCCTGTGCCATGCTGATCCCGGATTTTTCGGCGGCCTTCCGGAGCCTGCTGATCCTGTCCTCACACTTCTCCCTGTACCACCTTCTGGAAAGAGGAATCATGTCAAAACATGAATATGCGATGATGATCGCATCATGGTCCTCATCCTTCATGCGCTCCAGTGTCTTTTCCATTTTCCTCTGGCTGAAGTTGGAGTTATCAACAACCATCACATCTGATCCGGGATAAAGGAACTCAAAATCAGACACCCACTGGGAAATGATGCTGTTGGGAACGACATACATGTTCTTCCTGCTCTTTCCCTGACGGCGCAGCTCCATGCCTGATGCAATCATGGAATAGGTCTTACCGCTCCCGACTTCATGGGCAAGAAGCGTGTTCCTGGTGTTCAGTATTCTTCTCACCGCCCTGTTCTGATGGGAATAGAGCGTTACTGCCGGATTCTTTCCCGGCAGTGTCAGGGGAGCACTTTCAAAAACCTTATTCAGCCTGATGCCGTACTGCTCAGTGTACATTCTGACGAGCTCATCAGCTCTTTCGGCATCTTCCCAGACCCAGGTTCTGAACTCGGAAACAAGCCGCTCCTGACGCTCAAGGAGCTTCAGTGTCTCACTGCGGTTTGCGATCCGTTCTGTTTTGTCCGTGACGGGATTCTCAATCTTATCGTACACCTGTATGGTTTTCATGTTGAGTGTGTTCTCCAGCAGTGAAAGTGCATTCATTCTGGAGGTTCCGTAAACCTCGAAAAGCACTGTCCTGTATTTTCCGTGCAGTTCCGGAGCATTGGCACTCTTCTTCCCTCTGATCTCCCACTTTCCGGTATACTCATCGTGAAGAGTGGTTATTCCGGAGAGCATTGCAGGATTACCTTCATCGTCGACGATGATATGATTGATGAAGTCATCGATAACCTTTTCGGGAAGCCAGGGGGTTCCCAGAGTCACGAATATGTCTGACTTACCGATTGAGGAAACAAAGCCTTCAAGGAGTTTCACGTTCCTGGAAAAATATCCGAGATACTTCTCATCTGCCTTCTTTGCGATCATCAGCTTCATGCTGATGTTACCGGAAAGGTAATCGCCTAGCAGCACCCACCCCTTGTAGTAACACTCTTTCCAGAGCTCAGGATCCTGAATGATCCTCTCTGAAAGTGATACAATGCAGTCATTTATCTCCATTCCCGATGATACGGAAATGTATTCGATATCGACACATCCGAGCTCCCTAAGACAGACATCTAGAGCTTCTGAAGCACTTTCAGAGGATATTACCTCAGACTCCTCAAAACTGTTGATCCACTCATCAGGAAGATCCATCCTCGTGACCTCGAGAACATGTGCCTTCTCCTCTGCAGCCTTCTTTTCAGCCGCCTTTGCCCTGGCACGGGCCAGCAGTTCCTCTCTCTTCTGTACTTTCTTCTGCTCCGCTTCCTGCCTTATGCGTCTGCTCTCCGCCTCTTCCCTTTCCTTAACTGCCGACAGTGTCATGTTCAGTGACTCGATCGCAACCCTGAGGTTGTCGCTGGACATATATGTCCCTGCATCCCTCAGGGAGGAAAAGAAAGCGGACAGATACTCTTTCCTGTCCGTTAAATTCACACCGGTGCAAACCTTTTCATTTCCCATTTTTCACAACTCCTAACCTATTCACCTATAGTGTGAAAAACAGAAATACCAATACATCACTCATCACATGTATCGGTATACATCAGGGAAACATTCACATCAGTTACCGTGTATCCGTCAGGGATGATGGTTATCTCATATCTGAGGCCCATATCCCTGTTCTCATAAATGCACTTCGAGAACCAGTTTTCACCTCCTGATGCAAATACACCTGACTCAGTGAAGGAAGCATTGTAATTTTCCTCCATCACATCATCACAGATGTCATACATCGTGACGAGTGTCAGCTCTTCTCCCGAAGAGCATACATCCTCCGCACTTTTCATGACTGAATACATGATCGCTTCATCATCAGAAATCCCATCAAAGATTCCGGATGCCTTAATTTCCTCATAGCTTCTCATCATTATCCTCCCATGCCACCCTATAGTGTTGAAACATGGAACCGAACAAAAAATAATGTGATGCACACTGTCTTTTATCCTATAAAGAATCAGATACCTTAAGGAGGGAAAAAATGCGCAGGGATGAAATCAAAAGTTATGACGTTATGTCGGGCATAATGGAGCGTGATGATTGTGAAGAGCTGGGTGATGTCGGGTTTGAAGACAGAATCTGCTTCGAGCTGGAAGACAGTTTACATGAATGGGAGGAAAAAGGAGAGCCTTTCAATGCTGAAGAATTCTGTTACCTCATTGGTTCTTTAATGGAAAATTTCTATGAAGCTTATCCGGTGGAATGTGCCCTGAGTTTTATCAGCCCCACAATGGATATGGGCTTTCAGGTTGCTTTTGATGTCAACAGACTTGATATAAAGGAAGTTAACGTAAGGAATGTCAGTCCTGATGAGATCAGGGAGGAGGATGTTAAGAAATACTTCGTCGACTGACCAAGGTCAGACTTATAGCCATATCACGCTGAGAGGGATGCCTGGATGTCTGCATTTTACACTTAGAATCCC
>JBJEWN010000112.1:0-4172 GCA_051885075.1 Bullifex sp. | reverse complement strand
TTCTTGCGGGAGTCAGTTACGACAGTAAGACGAAGGAGCATACGGCACTTCTGGAGAAGGTGTGATGCTGTTTGATTCCGATCCTCTCTGTTTTGACCTTTATAAGGCGCTGGAAGACAGGGTTACATGTGAAATCGGAAATATTACGGCAGTATGGAAGAAGACACAGGTATCCTTCTTCCGGAAGCATATGTTCATGTGTGCTTCCCTCCTCCGTGTCAGGAAAAAGAGTGAAATGCCATACCCCTATGTCACTGTAACGATCGGTCTCAGAAGAAAGCTGGACAGCTGCCGTGTCTCTGCTGTCACTGAGCCATATCCGGGAAGGTTCACGCACCATATCATTGTAGCTGACATTAGTGATATTGACGGTGAACTGATGGGCTGGATTTCCGAAGCGGCGGAAGCTGTCACATAAAACATCCATTGTCACATAGGTGTAACCTTTATGATACTTGTTTATTTTTACAATTTTAGTTAAAAATGTCAGGATTGCTGATATTTCGGCTATTTTTTGTAAAGATAAAGATGATTAGAAAAATAATTATATTTTTCCTCTCTATGGTGATATGCACATCCTGTGCACTCACTCCTGAAGAGGAGGACCGCAGGGAACTTACGCCTGCCCTTAAGCATCTTGATGCTCCCACAGGGCTCACAGTCATGAATGATCATTCGGGAAGGCGGATTCAGCTAAACTGGAATGAGGTTTCAGGTGCCACCCACTATATTGTGGAGTACCAGAGCGCAACCGATTATCTCTCGGGGCGGGAGATGAAGACCTACGTCACCCAGGGAACGTCGTTCATCCTGACCACTTTTCCGAATTCCGGCGATATGAGATACGTTTTCAGGGTAAAGGCCGCATACAGGGACACCATCAGATCCCTTGAATCGGAATACACGCCTGAAGCGGAAGGTGCGGTTGTCGATGACATCACCGTAACTCCGGTAATAAAGGACTCATACCTCTGTTTCTATGTAAGCCATGCCAGGGTAAACTCCATACTGAAGGATGGAACCATTGCGGAGTGCAGCGTAAGTTTCTATGAAGGGGATTTCACTGCTTCTGATATTCCTTCCGATGCTCCCGTCCTTGAGTCCGGAAAGAGATTCATGAACTCAAAGGAAACGGTAGTCATAACTGCAGTTCTGACTGCAGACGGTAAGCAGGTAAAAAAGAAAGCAGTCACCGTCAGCAGTGATATTTCATACACACCCCGTCCCCTTGTATCCCTGAAAGGTACTGCAGGGGACGCGGACGGCATCACGCTTACCTGGGAATGTCCTCCCGTCAATGACGGCCTTACCGATACCCAGGTGCTGTTCAGGATCGAAAGACGTGATGTTTCCTCATCCGAATGGAAGGAGATCAGGTCCGGTGAGGAGGATGGCCTTCACAGGACTGATGCCGATACATCTGGGTTCTTCACCGTCAGTTATACCGACACCACTGCGGAAAACGGTCATGATTACATATACCGTGTCACCACTCTGTATCTCAACAATGAGAACGGTTCCGCGTTCTGGACAAGTGAGGACAGCTCCGGAATTAAACAGACGGATGTATGCCATATCATGGATAAAACACCTGAATCCCTGATACTCAGTCAGGAGAATCAGCCAAAGCGCAACGGTGACGGTAACTGGGAAATATACCTGAAGTTTTCCGTTGATACATTCCACAATCTTCCGGACGGTGCTTCCATAATTGTAAAACGAACTCCTGCGGATGAGAGTGATTCTTCCCTCATTAAAGTCATGGAACCTGTTTATCCCGGCATAGTGGAAGACACGATAATACTCACACCAGAACAGAAAAGGGATCCGAAATCATTTTCCTACAGTGCCGCGATAAGGTATGCCGATGGATCCGTCGGTGAATACATTACGGCCCGGTATAAGAACGGGGAGCCGGTTGCAATTCAGGTGGACGGTGAGGACATGGTCATAGTTTATGAGAATGGCTCACTTACAGCGACAAACGATCTTGCGGAAAGTACGGAGCTTCGCTGGAATGTGAGAAGGGGAGGCTATCCTGCTGATTTCGACACTTCAAAGGTTACCTTCAGTGTATACCGCAGTGATGGAGAAGTATTTACCGGAATACCTTTCAATGCAGATTCCTGTTCATTTACCGATGCAATCGAGTCAGATGTGTCATATGAATACAGGGTAAGGGCGGTTTACGGTCAGAGTGATGAAAGTGCTTCTGATTACAGATATGTCAGGAACTATCCTTACTCGGAAATCGTCAGAGGTTCATCACTCCCCTCAGTGACCGGACTCGAAGTTTCACGGAACATATACACCGATAAGATCACCGCATCATGGAATGCCTGCGAAGGTGCATCCTCATACAGGGTGACATACACACCGGAAGGCGGAAGTGAAAATGTAACTGAAACACAGGAATCATCCATTGAGATTACGGATATTCCTTCTGAGTATTACGGAAGTCCCATCACCGTGAATGTGAAAGCCGTCGATAAAAACGGTAACGTCCAGAGAACAGGCTCCGCGGCTGAGGGCATGATACTTGGGCCTGCAGGCATTACAGTAACAGGCGGTGCAAGGGACATTACCGTTACCTGGGACAGTGTGGAAGGCGCTTCCAGATATAAGGTATCGGTCTATAACAGTGAAAGTGATGATTCTCCGATCGCAAGTGAAGTAGTGAACGCATCAGCTGAGCATAAGTACGTTCTTTCATCCGATTCAGACATCATCAGGAACAACACATCGGTTTCGTATCCGCTTTCAAAGAGCTACTGGTTCTCAGTCTCTCCCATGGTCGGAACCAGTACGCCTGCATCGGTAACTAAGGTGAAGGGAAGCTGGATACAGCCCCCGAAGGACATTAGGGCATCAAAGGCTGCATACCGCGATATGATAACCCTGAAGTGGGACAGTGCCGTTTCACCGGAGCCTGTCATGGGATACAACATTTACTGCAGAACACCGGGTGAGACACAGTGGACCCTTCTTCAGTACTGGCAGGGAAGTGCCGATCATGAAGGAATGATGAGTACGGACATAATTAATCTTGATACGATCAGGGAATTCAGCATCTCTGCCGTGACTCAGTCCAGGGCTGAGAGCCCTGTCCAGGATTATTTTGACGGGGATGCAAATATTGGCTACGTAATACTCACTCCGGGAAATGTGATCTGTAACAGCGAGATTCTGGACGGAAAGGAATACTTCTCATACTCTTTTGACAAAGTTCCCGGTGCAACCGGATACCGGATCGAAGCAAGCGGCAGGAGTGTGGACATCACATCAGCCATGATTGAGTCCCCTGACTCTGAAAAAAAGGATCTGGGAGTCTTCGCCGATGATGACAGGGTGACTGTTTATCTTGAACGCCCTGCCGTACTTGAATCGGTCGTTATCACATCCGGAATCAGGTCCGTAAGTGCAAATGCCGTGCTGGAGGACAAAAACACTTCCGTCCCTGCCATCACAGAGACAAAGGTAAGCACTCTCTATGATCATGAAGTCGTAAGCATTGCATGCTGGATGCTTTCGGAGCCATACAATGAAGCTAACAATTCCTTCGGAGGTGACTGGTGGACTCCCAGCGTCAAGACTTACAGAAACCCTGATTATTCTGCAACGATTACGAACAGCTGCAAGACTGAACAGAATCAGGGATCTGCCATTATCTCTAATTATCAGAGGGGGATTTATTCCATTTCCAGTGGGACATTGAGCAATAATGCAAAGGACAACTTTTCTGAAGATGTAGGATTAGGCTACCTTGGTGTCGATCCCCTGGAACACATCACCGGAACAATCATTCTTCAGTTACCGTTCGGGTATCCTGCAAAGACAATCACTTTTGAATCATATGGTGTTTATGGAGATCAGGGAAAAGTATATGTCGATGACAGTGAGGTCACGAACCTGTCATTAATCGGAATGACGATACTGGGAGGTGCCTTATGAGAAAGCATTTCATCATGATCATTGCAATGTTACTCCTTATTTCATGTAATGCCTCAATCCTCATGACCAACGGGGAAGTCGTGAAACCCGGAAGCGGTATCGGAAATGTCATCGCTGATGCAGGAAAGGAGTTCTCCGGGGATGCTCCTTCATCGATCAATGCGACAAAGTCGTATTACACATCATCCATCGTTGTCAGATGGAGTGCGGTTGAAGGTGCT
>JBJEWN010000111.1:0-19518 GCA_051885075.1 Bullifex sp. | reverse complement strand
GCTCCTCTTCCTTACTTTTTCTCTGTCTCACCCACAACTATCCCTGAAGCCTCGATTAAGTTAGCTAATTAAAAACAATAATCCCTGAAACATAGTGCTTCAGGGATGCAAGGATAACAGTGATCAGATCACGACCACTCTCTGTAGAGCTCAGCCATGATACGGATACCTTCACGGACGGTTTCACTGTCTGCAGAGTAGTTTATCCTCAGTGTCTTATCATAGTGGGGATGAGGATACTTAAGCCCCTTCTTCTGATCTTCATGTCCGAAGAAGAAGTACTCACCGGGAACGGTTATGACACCCTTTTCCTTAAGACGTGCATAGAACTCAATTGACGGGATCCTTAATGAGGGAAGGTACAGGAAACAGAAGATCGAACCTTCAATCGCATGGTAATGATACTCCGTTCCGGCAAAGAACTCGTTGATGAAGGAGATTACTTCCCTTCTCTTTTCATCATAGAATGGTTTAACCGCATTCTTCGCAAGTTCGACGAGTTCACCTGTTTTCAGAAGGTTCTCAGCCAGAGCCTGCCCCATCGAGCCCGAGGCCAGGGCTGCGATCGCATTGATGTTGCCAAGAGCTTCAGCAACTTCCTTACGGGCCAGGATTATTCCTGTGCGCAGTGAAGGAAGTCCTATCTTGGAAAGGCTCATTGAAAGAATTATGTTGCTGTTCCACACAGGGGTGGCATCATCGGTGAAGACGATGTTCGGAAACGGAAGTCCGTAGGCATTGTCGATTATGAGCGGGATGCCATGCTTCTCAGCTTCAGAGGAAAGGAATCTGATCTCACTGTCGGTAAGCACGTTGCCGCTTGGGTTTGTCGGTCTTGTAACGCAGACGGCACCCACTTCGGGATGCATGTCGAGATATGCACTTACAGCTTCCTGATCAAGGGTGTACTTGAAACTTCCGTCATCGTGATAAACACACTTTGAAGGCACGCTGACGAAGGTATCCCACTCAATTCCCTGGTCCGCATAGCCCACATACTCGGGCATCAGGGGAAAGAGGATTGTTTTCTTCTTTCCGGAAGCGGAACCTGAAAAGAGGTTGAAGAGGAAGAACATCGCACTCTGGCTGCCGTTGGTGACGGCAACATTCTCATCTTTAACATCCCAGCCGAAGGAAGTGCTGAAATACTCTGCCACCGCATGGATGAAGCTCATCCTTCCCTGAGGTGCGTCGTAATGGGAAAGAATATCCTCAAACCTGTCTCCGTCTGAGAGAATTCTCTCCATTTCCCTTCTGTATACCTTTTCCACTTCAGGAATCCTGGCAGGATTTCCTCCTCCGAGGGGATATGGCTTTATGCCCTCGGGAAGCGGTTTGCCAAGATCATCCATAAGAAGCAGGATGCCTGAACGGGAAGTAAGTTTCTTGCCAAAATCTGTAAAGTCCATGAACGACACTATAGACTCATTTCATCTTTTTTTCCACCGAGCTCCCTGACAAGACGCAGGAAAAAGAAAAGTGATGATGCGAAAGTCAGCACATCGCTTAATGGCTGGGCCAGCTGCACCCCGGTAATTCCCAGGAAGTAAGGGAGAACAATGATGAGGGGGATGAAGTATATTCCCTGTCTGCACAGTGCCAGGTACGTTGCCCCTGCTATGTGTCCAGTTGCCTGATATGCCATGTTTGTGGTAACGCAGATGCCGCAGAGCGTAAGGGCAACGCACTGATATCTCAATGCAGTGGTTCCTATGGCAATGACCTCAAGATCCTCTTTCCTGAATGAGGCAACAAGAGGGCGGGCACAAGCGAAACAGATTACGGAAAGAACCGTAATGATTGCCGTCCCGGTAACCGCGGTGAAAATGGTTGCCCTCCTGACCCTTTTATACTTTCCGGCACCGTAATTGAATCCTGCAACCGGCTGGAAGCCCTGTCCGAATCCAAGGAGTGCTGAGAACAGGAAAAAATGTTATCCTGCCGGAAATACTCATCGCTGCCACCGCAGTGTCGCCGTACCGGGCTGCCTGCACATTCAGAAGCATCGTCGCGATTGAGGCAAGGCCCTGCCGAGACAGGGTGGGAAGTCCCGTCTTCAGGATCGAAAGATAAGTTGCGGCCTTCCTGGAAACATATTTAATGTTCAGTTCAAGATTGCTCTTTTTCAGGAGAAACATGGAAAGGAGTATCAGAAAGCTTACGCACTGACTTATTGCAGTCGCAATGGCGGCTCCCGCAGTGCCGAGTCCGAAGGTAAAGATGAAAAGTGGGTCAAGTGCGATGTTGAGAATGCCGCCCGTCGTGATGCCAATCATCGCGAAAGCAGCCTTTCCTTCATTTCTGAGCAGGTTGTTCATGACAAATGAGGCGCAGATGACGGGAGCTGCCAGAAGGATGTAACGCCCATAGGCCTCAGCATATGGGAGGATGGTCTCAGTGGATCCCAGAAAGCGCATCAGGCTTTTAAGGTTCAGAAGACCTGGGACGGTAATGAGGAGGGACAGCACGACTGAAAGGAAGAACGCACTTGATGCAGTTCTGTTTGCTTCCGCATTTTTCCCGGCACCGAGAAGGCGCGATGACAGTATCCCTGCGCCCATTCCGACCGTGAATCCTACTGCCTGGAGGATGGCCATGAGCGAAAAAACGATACCGACGGCAGCAGAGGCACTTGTGCCCAGCTGGGAAACGAAATATGTATCCGCCATATTGTAGATGGAGGACACCAGCATGGAGATAATGGTCGGGACCGAGAGTCTGAGGATAAGTTTTTCCACGTGCGCTCCGGTCATCATTTGATAATGTTCTTTTCTGTCAGTCATTTTCTATCTTTTACTTCAGGAGCGGGATAGGTTCTGCCCCCCCGAATTTATCAAGCCAGGCTCTCCAGTCATCGTAACAGAGAGGCTGTGAATACACATACCCCTGTACGGTACGGCCACCAAGCTCCTTCAGTATCTCAAGCTGTTCACATGTTTCAACGCCTTCGGCAACCACGTCAATGGAGAGGGATGATGCAAGATTGATGATGGAACGCACTACGAGACGGGTCTTTTCACTGAAGATTCCATCCATGAAGCTCTTGTCTATCTTCAGGGAGTCGATCGCAAAGTCCGTAAGAAGCCCGAGGGATGAATATCCGGCCCCGAAGTCATCAAGGGAGCACCTGAAGCCATAGTCATGGAGCTTTTCCAGCTCATCCCGGACGATCTGGATGGTCTTCCTGTCAAGGAAGATGCTCTCCGTTATCTCGATTTCGATCAGGGATGAAGGAATACCGTGGTTTTTCCTGATGCTTTCAATCTCATCGGCAATACCGTGTTCCGAAAAGTGCCTTCTTGAAAGATTGACCGAAACAGGCACAACCTTTTCGCCCCTGGCAAATGAAGTCCTCAGCTGGGAACAGACTTCACCGAGCACATACATGTCCAGTGCCCTGATGTAACCGTTTTTTTCAAAAACGGGGATGAAACGGGACGGTGTCATGATCACGCCGTCCTTATTCCACCGGACCAGGGCCTCGGCACCCATGGTAAGCCCGGTCAGGGAATCAACCTTTGGCTGATACCAGACGACGAACTGTCTGCTTTCCATTGCAAAGGCAAAGGAATCGGAAATTTCCTTTTCCCTCTCCAGTTCCATCATCAGATTCTCATCATGGTATGCAAAAACGGTGCCTACAGCATCTTCATGGAACGCCAAATCGTTAACTATCCTCACCTTTTCGGCTGCGATGGCTATATCCTCACCTTTACTCAGGGTATACACTCCGCATGCGAACGTAACTGTCAGCTTGTCTGCTTCGGACATGTTCCGGTTGTAGTCATTTTCCGTAGTCTGAGCCATCATCCTTATCCTGTTTTCAAGCATGTCAGGAGCACATGAACGGAGCATCAGCAGGAACCGTTCCCCGAATGTGCGGCAGACAAGCTCATCGGAAGCAGTATGGTTCAGCATGCTGTCCATGGTTATCTTAAGCAGCCTGTTGAGTGCACCCGAATCCCTGCGTCCGGCACTTACCGTGTAATCGCGGAGGGAAATGAGTACAAGCACGTATTCTATACTTCGGTCTATTACAACCTCTGACTGGAAGAGCAGTCCCGGCATGTTGAGTCCGCCAGTGACCGGATCAATGAATGCAGCCTCAGTCACAGCATCGGTACGGGACTTTACCATGCGCATGACGGTCATGACTAGCAGGATGAAAAGCAGGACGATGAGGATGCATATCAGGGCCAGGGCTGCAAAACAGCTGTCGGAACCATCCCCGAAGACCGATGCCCCGAAGGCGGATATGAATACAAGATCATAGCCTTCCATCTGATAGTAGGTGACCGCGATGTCACCTCCTTCCCTTCTGAGAAAAGCACTGCCGCTTTCACCTGAAGAAACGGCATCCATCAGTTTAATGATCCTTTCACCGTTAAGGCTGTAGAGCGATGAGGAATAGATCCTTTCAGAAGACATATCCGTTACCAGGACATTGCCTGACAGGTCGGAAATCACGGTGCCATGGGTATCAGTCCCGCTGACGGCTGAAGGAATGAGAAAGTTCCTGGTCTGGGAAACGTCCTTCATGCACCCCAGAACACCCCCATCCCGGTCTACTTCCACATATGAGAAGGTACTTCCGTCGGACAGGAAAAGTATACCATCCGTATCATCCTCCAGTCTCATCTTTATTTCAGAAATCTGCATCGATACCGGTGAATCACTCAGCCACGTGCCGTCATTTTTAATGACGACGTACCCCATGTTGTTTGATACGGAGCTTACATTGGACAGGATATCAATCACCTTTCCATCATCACCTGACTCTACGAAAGGTGCCACATCATCACCCAGTGTCTCAAGCAGGGCATCAAGTTTGTTAAGCCTTCCGGTAACTTCGCTTACCATGAAAGAAGATGTGTCGGTGACAAACGCTGATACCGAGTCAACCATGGAAACCCTGATCGTGATGACAAGTCTGGCGGAAAGAGCAACCAGAAAGAGAATGAGAAAGGACAGGATCAGGATGGCAGCGAACGTTCTTACCCTTCCCTTATGTCCGTAATTCTTCCAGTTGTACTTTCTCTCACTGTCATGGCCCATGGTAAAATTCTAAATTAAAGAGTGATGTTTCTCAAGAAGTGGAAATTGTAAAAATATGTTTTTGCGATCCATGTGCATACGGGTTAGAATCAAAGAAAAAGGAGGCAGTTATGTATACAGCCGATGATAAGCGTTATGAGAGCATGAAGTATGTCAGAACAGGCACATCAGGACTTAAACTGCCCAGGGTATCGCTGGGACTCTGGCACAATTTCGGAGAGGGAAACAGTTTTGATGTGATGAGAAATACCGTTCTTGCCGCTTTCGACGGCGGCATCACCCACTTTGATCTGGCAAATAATTACGGACCTCCTCCGGGAGAAGCTGAGAAGAACTTTGCAAAACTGCTTAAAGAAGATTTAAAACCATACAGGGATGAACTCATCATCAGCACCAAGGCTGGTTATGAAATGTGGCCGGGGCCCTATGGGGACGGAGGTTCGATGAAGTACCTCATGTCCAGTCTGGATCAGAGCCTTAAGAGACTGGGACTGGAATACGTTGATATTTTCTATCACCACAGGATGGATAAGGAAACGCCCCTTGAGGAGACGATGTATGCCCTGAAGCGCATCGTGGAGAGCGGAAAGGCACTGTACATAGGACTGAGCAACTATGACGGCCCCACCCTTGAAAAGGCCAATGAAATTCTTTCATCGATGCGCGTTCCCTTCATAATCAATCAGAATTCATACAATCTCTTCAACAGAAGGATCGAGAGAAACGGGCTGAAGGACACATCCTATGCGCTTGGCAAAGGCATCATCGCCTTTTCACCCCTTGCCCAGGGCATGCTGACTTCGCGCTACCTTAACGGCATTCCGGAAAACAGCCGCGCTGCATCCGCAAGCCCATTCCTGAAGCCTTCCGATCTCACACCCCAGCGCCTTGAAGCAATCAGGAAGCTTGACGATCATGCCCGAAAGCGCGGTGAAACCCTTTCCCGGATGGCATTGAAATGGGTTTTGAAGGATGATAAAGTCACGAGTGTGCTTGTGGGAGCATCCTCCCCTGCCCAGATTAAGGAAAACATCAGGGCGACTGAAGGAAGTCTCTTCACCCTGCCGGAACTCAGGGAACTGGAGGAGATCGTACGCCCGGTCACATATGACTGAGAGAACATACATCGCGATAGACCTTAAATCATTTTATGCCTCGGTCGAGTGCGCGGACCGGGGCCTCGATCCGCTGGATACGAACCTGGTGGTTGCCGACAGTTCCAGGACGGAAAAGACGATCTGTCTGGCAGTATCCCCTTCAATGAAGAGTCTTGGGCTGCCCGGGCGGTGCAGGCTTTTCGAAGTGTATGAAAAACTTTACGATGAAAACAGGAAAAGAAGCCAAACGGCAGGGCTGAAGGGAAAGTCGTGGAGCAGGAAAGAGCTTGAAAACGATCCTTCCCTCGCAGCTGAATGCATCGTCGCACCTCCCCGCATGGCCCGCTACATGGAAGTATCCAGGTCCATTTATTCCATATACCTTCGTCATGCATCGCCTGACGACATTCACGTCTACTCCATCGACGAAGTCTTTATAGATGCAACCGACTACATGAAACTTGAAAACCTGAATGCGGAGGAATTTGCAAGGCTTCTCATAAATGAAGTGCTTCAGGAAACGAAAATCACGGCAACTGCGGGAATCGGCACGAACCTTTACCTTGCAAAGATAGCGATGGATGTGGAAGCAAAGCACATTAAGCCCGATGAGCATGGGGTAAGGATTGCATCCCTTGATGAGTTTTCGTACAGGAGAAAGCTCTGGAATCACACTCCCCTCACAGATTTCTGGAGGATCGGACATGGAACGGCGGAGCATCTGGAAAAGCTGGGGATAAGAACGATGGGAGAGCTTGCATCCGCATCCCTTGGAAGCGATAAGGATTTCCTGAACGAGGATAAACTCTTCAGGGAGTTCGGAATCAATGCAGAGCTTTTAATCGACCATGCATGGGGATATGAGCCATGCACGATGAAGGACATAAAGGAATACAGACCGTCATCCACATCGGTAACACAGGGACAGGTTCTTATGTCTCCCTACTCCTATGACAAAGCCCGCATCATAGTTCGGGAGATGGCGGATACCCTGGCCCTTGAACTTGTGCAGAAAAGACTTAAGGCAAATGCCGTGATGCTCTGCATAGGTTATGATGCGGAAAATCTTGCTGACGGTTCCTTCAGAGGGGAAACAAAACGGGATCACTACGGGAGGAACATTCCGAAGGGTCTTGCAAAAAGCATGAAACTTCCCCGGCCGACCTCCTCATCCAGTCTCATCACAGACACGCTTCTTAAGCTCTATGATGACAATATGGACAGGAATCTTACCGTCAGGCGGGTCAACATCGCGCTTTCTGACCTTATCAGTGATGACGATGATGCACATTACCAGCCCTCGCTTTTTGATGAGGATGCCGACAGTGAGAAA
Organism: Bullifex sp.; assembly: GCA_051885075.1. Classification (GTDB taxonomy): domain Bacteria; phylum Spirochaetota; class Spirochaetia; order Sphaerochaetales; family Sphaerochaetaceae; genus Bullifex. The sequence continues at coordinate 12,033 of JBJEWN010000111.1, read as the reverse complement.
CTGGAAAAGGAAAGAAGGCTCCAGGAAGCAACCCTTAAGATAAAGGATAAGTGGGGTAAGAATGCAATTCTGAGGGCACTGGACTACACTGACGGAGCCACGCAGAGGGAAAGGAATTCCCAGATAGGAGGACACAGAGCGTGAAGGACCAAAGCTCTCTCATCACTCATCCGTACAGGGGAGTCAGGAACCACATTCCGATGCCGAGGGAAAACCGCGCGGCACAGTTTTCGCCTTTTGCCGCACTTACAGGGTATGACGATGTCATCACCGAAGAATGCCGCGTAACTGAAGAAAAGAGATATCTTGAGGAAGGAATCACGGAAGAACTCGACAGATGTGTGAAGGAATGCATGGGAAAGGATGCGGAAATAACATACTTTGAACCGGACCGGAAGAAAAAGGGAGGAGCGTACATTACCGTCAGGGGCAGAATGAAGCGTGTGATCCCGGAGACGGGGATCCTGCTCCTTGACGACGGCACGGTAATCAGGCTGAATGCGGTAACGGGGGTAAGAGCCTTGCAGTAAAAAAGAATATCGTCTATGGTGTTCTGTAAATGGAAGGTAATAAACAGGTAAAAAGGATGACTGAAGGTCCCATCTGGAGGAACCTTCTCTTTTTTGCGCTCCCGCTGATGGTGGGCAATCTTTTTCAGCAGCTTTACAACACGGTGGACTCGATAATAGTCGGAAACTTCGTCGGCAAGGAAGCTCTTGCCGCAATCGGCAGTGTCGATTCCATAATAAACACATACATAGGATTCTTTGCAGGGCTCTCTGCAGGTGCGGGAGTGGTAATCAGCCAGTACTACGGCGCCAGGGATGATGAGAGTGTCCATAAGGCAGTGCATTCCACGATCGCGATAACGCTCATCATGTCAGCATTGACAACCGTCCTGTCATTCTTCACGACGGATGTATTTCTTTCCATTGCAAAAATTCCCTCGGATGTGTGGAGTGAAGCCGAAACATATCTTGAGATTTACTTCCTCGGTGTGACGGGCCTTCTCCTCTACAACATGGGTTCCGGTATTCTCAGGGCAGTCGGAGACAGCAGGCACCCTCTCTACTTCCTGATCTTTTCCGCAGTCGTCAACACAGTACTGGACATCATCTTCGTCGCAGGCCTGGGGATGGGAGTTGCCGGAGCCGCCTATGCCACCGTAATAGCGCAGGCACTTTCCGCCATGCTGGTGCTCATCACGCTGATAAGGACTGATGAGTGCTACAGGATCCGTTTTCAGAAAGTGCGCATTCACAGAGAAGTCGTGAAGCAGATACTGATGATAGGACTGCCCACCGCGCTTCAGATGATGGTCACGGCCTTCTCGAACATCTTCGTTCAGAGTTACATCAACTCCTTCGGTTCCGCTGCCATGGCAGGATACTCATCCTACAACAAAATAGATAAGGTCTGTCTCTTACCGATGCAGTCCATCGGACTTGCGATCACTACATTCATGGGACAGAACATAGGTGCGGGACTTAACGACAGGGCGATCAGGGGTGTAAGGACTGCAACAAGGATGAACCTCATCATCGCACTTGTCATGATTCCACTCCTATGGTTCCTGGCACCTTTCATGATCTGGATATTCAATCAGGACCATGAAGTCGTTCATTACGGAACGATGTTTTTAAGGACGATGTCACCATTCTTCATCTGCGTTGCATACAACCAGATCCACAACGGTGCGCTCAAGGGTGCGGGAAACACGAAAATCCCGATGATCATAATGATGGGAAGCTTCATAGTCTTCCGTCAGATCTACCTCTTCATCATTTCCCGTACGATAGGAACCCCGATTGCAATCGCACTGGGATATCCTCTCGGATGGCTCTTATGCACCGTTATCCTTTCCATTTATTACAGGCATGTGGACATCACGTCCTACCGCGTCACATCCCAGTCAAAGCCTCTGAAGACAGGCTCTCCCGTATAAACCGAAGCCTGCTTCTCACCTCTCATCACGGAAAGGACCTCTCCGTTCAGCACTTCCTGTTCGACTTCTCCCTTATAAACATAAACGGGAGCAATCCAGGAGCAGCTTTCCATCACGCCTGAAACAATATCCTCAAAACGGACCAGTCCGCCTGTAAGCAGGATCGCATCCACCCTGCCATTAAGGACTGCGGCCATGGCTCCGATTTCCTTGACAAGCTGGTATATCATCGTCCTCCAGACAAGAGATGCATGCTCATCCCCTGCCTGAACCAGGGCATGGATTTTATCTGAATCGGATGTGCCGAAGTGATCCACGAAGCCACCGGAGCGGGAACACATTGCCCTGACTTTGTCAGCACCGTGTTTCTCCGCATAGGTAACGGCTTCAAGCACTGGAATGCTTCCGATCCTCGTCGGAGTGAAAGGACCTTCCCCGCCTGCGCCCTCGGTTCCGTCGATCATCCTTCCGTTCCTGTGCGCTGATACTGTTATGCCTCCGTCAATGTGGCAGACTATGTAAGATGACTCCTCGTACTTAACTCCCATTTTCATGCTGTGAAGTCTGGCAATCCCCTTCTGATTCAGCACGTGGGACTGGGCCCTTCTGTAAACGCCCTTTATTCCCGTGATGCGGGCTTCATCGATGTATTCATCCACATTCGTGGGATTGAGGGTGAAGGCAGGCTTACCGTATTCCTTTGAAAACAGATATGCAAGCATGACACCGAGCTTCGCGCTGTGGTCGCTTCCTCCCTTATCATCCCTTGTGTCATTGAAAAGCCGCTCATCAATTTTAATGACACCTTCCTTCTGGCTGTATGCACAACCTCCCCTTCCGATGAATACATCCACATCAGAAAGATCATACCCATGCCGCTTCATAACTTCTTCAGTTACCTGACGGCGGAAGTCAAGCTGTCCGTTGGTTGTCCCGAAGGAAAGCAGAACGGGAGCATCGTGAAAGACACTTTCACAGAAAAGCTCCTTTTCATCCTCAAAAAGCGAAATCTTGGTCGAAGTCGACCCCGGGTTTATCACAAGCTGTTTCATACAAGCACCTTCTTCACAATTACATTAAGCCATTTTTCCTCACTCCGGCCAGGTCTGACATCGGAAGATGTCCAGATCGAGCTGATCTCAAGAGCAGGATGTTTCTTCAGGAATTCTGAAAATCCCATCACCGTAAAACATGAAAAGAACCTATTTCCCTTCCAGCCTTCAAAGTCGCCGTATTTGAACGAGCAGTATATGATGCCGTTCATTCTGAGTGCCCTTTCCATTCTAAGAAATACATCATGAAAGCTGCCTTTGCTGAGATGAAGGACGGATGCACACGCCCAGATGCCGTCATACGCATCTTCGGCATCAAGTTCATCAAAGCGCATTTTCATCACGTCAAGTCCGGTATATACGGACGCAAGGCGGCACATGGTCTCAGAGCCGTCAGTGGCATCAACATCGAATCCATGGGAGAGAAAGTAGCGGGAATCACGTCCGCTCCCGCAGCCGAAGTCAAGAATTTTCCCCCTCTTCAGGAAAAAGCGGAAGCGTTTCCACGCCATGCTCATGTCGGCATCGACCGTGGAGGAAAAGAACTCATTTCCCCTGTCATCGTAATACTCAAGGGTGTCCATACCATTATGATACCACCATTGTCACCGGATGAGGAAGTGGATAAGATAAGTGGCCATGGGAAGGATAAGGAATAAATATTTCGGAAATCGGGCTTTCTATGCATCAGCGCTTGCAATAGCCCTGCCGATCGCAGTGCAGAACTGTTTCACAAACTTCGTGAACCTCCTGGACAACGTTATGGTCGGTCAGATGGGTACGCTTGAGATGAGCGGTGTTTCGATTTCGAACCAGCTTCTGTTCGTATGCAACCTGTGCATCTTCGGTACGGTATCAGGCGGGGGCATATTCTGTTCACAGTTCTTCGGAAAGGAAGATGATGAGGGAATCAGGAACACGATCCGCTTCAAGCTTATGCTCGGAAGTGCGATCATAACCACCGCAATACTCATCTTCATCTTCTTCGGCAAAGAACTCATCGGTCTCTTCCTTTCAGGGGAAAAGGATGCCATGAGTGTTGGAGTGACACTTGAGAAGGGATACTCGTACCTGCGTATCATGACACTGGGACTTCCAGGTTTCCTTCTGTCCCAGGTCTATGCCAGCACGCTCCGGGAGGGAGGGGAAACACTTCTTCCAATGAGATCGGGGATAATCGCGATCATCACTAACCTCTGCCTCAACTACGTTCTCATCTTCGGTCACTTCGGCTTTCCCCGTCTCGGCGTTGACGGTGCGGCCATCGCAACAGTCATAAGCCGCTATGTGGAAGCCGGGATAATAATCGTAAAGTCCCGTAAATATTCCTTCTTCAAAGGACTTTACAGAACACTTTTCATCCCGCTTCCCCTATTTAAGAGAATCTTCAGGGCGGCAATTCCACTGATGCTCAATGAAACATTCTGGTCCCTTGCAATGAGCACGCTTGTACAGTGCTATTCCACACGGGGCATCAATGCCGTAGCAGGTTACAACATCGCAAACACGATAAACCAGGTGGCAAACAGTGCATTCATGGCCGTGGGATCATCGATAGGAATAATAATCGGAAACCTCCTCGGTGCAGGAAAGGCGGAGGAAGCAGTCGACACCGACAGAAAACTCATAGTGTTCAGCATGATGGTGGGAGCCGTGACGGGAGCACTTCTTTTAATCATCGCACCCCTCTTTCCCATGCTCTACAACACTACCCACGAAGCACGCACGATAGCAGCGGAAGTGATCATGATACAGGGACTCTTCCTTCCCCTCTTTGCGCTCAGGAACGCTTCCTACTTCACGCTCAGAAGCGGAGGAAAGATATTGATAACAATCCTGACCGATTCCCTATTCATGTGGATGGTACCGGTCCCTCTGGCATTTGCCCTCTCACGCTTTACCGCGCTTTCGGTTCCGTCCCTCTTTGCAATTGTCCAGAGCAGTTACATCTTCAACTGCATTGTGGGAATCGTGCTGATAAAGAAAAGGGTATGGGTCAGGAACATCGTTTCCTGACTCAGAGGCACATGGTCATATAGAACGGAAGATATGTTATTCCATCCTCATATCTGTAGTTTCTGGAGTGGATAATGTACCTTTCTTCCATTTTCAGCTGATATTTCCTCACAAAATAGTCAAATGACTTATGTGCTTTGTAATCTGAAGACTTCACCTCTACAGGAACGATTTTTCTTTTCCTGACAAGAAGGAAATCAATCTCATACTTTTTTTCACGATCGGAACCTTCAGGCGTGTACAGGTATTCATGGAAATACAGATTATGACCGCCTGCACGGAGCATCTGGGCCACTGCATTTTCCATTATCATCCCCTGATCAATGCTTAAATTGTTGAGAATAAGGGCTTTATACAGGTTGTCATCAGTCTCATCACTGTCTGCCATCATTTCAGTGATAAGAAGACCTGTATCCCCCATGTACAGCTTAAAATTACTCCTGTCTGCAAAAGCTTCAAGTGTCACATCCGGCTTGGTCACGTTTATGCACTCATTACCCATCATTGATTCCTGTACGAAGGAAACGGCATCAACATAATCCCTGTACCTGGCATTCTTATCCACCAGTGAGAATCTGAAATGGGAATTATGGTTTTCCAGCTGTTCGGGTATCGTTCTGAAGATAATGGAAGCTTTTTCGTTCTCGTCAGTATCATATTTTTTCAGATCCTCCGTATAAAGATCCAGAATGCCCCGTTTGACATAGTCTATCTGAGCATATGTTTTGTTATCTGCAAAAGCGGCTACGGCCTGAGGCATTCCTCCGACAGCAATGTATGTCCTGAATTTCTGCATGATTTTCCTGTGAACGGCATCATCAAAACCCTTTCTGTTCTGAAAGTTTTCCCTGATGGCATCCGCTGTGACATTATCCCCCGTAGCCCAGAGGAATTCCTCAAAATCCATCGGATACATCTTATGCTTCTCTTCCTCTGAGGGTATAACGATATCCATGACGTTTCTTCGGATTGAAATGAGAGACCCGGTTTCGATGTAATCGTATCGTCCATCCTCAACCAGGTATTTGATCGACTGTCTGGCCTTTGGATACATCTGAACTTCGTCAAATATAATGACACTCCGGCCCGCAGGCAGGCTTTTTCCCTTGAAAAGGAAAAGGTTCCTGAAAAACTCATTCAGGTCCGTCATATACTTCTCGAACAGATCCTTCACTTCAGGAGGTTCTTTTGCAAAATCAAGGACCAGATAATCAGAATATTCATGCTTTGCAAATTCAACGGCGATGGTACTTTTCCCAACTCTTCGGGCTCCTTCGATAAGGAATGCAGTCGTACCGCCGGATAGTGTTTTCCACATCATCATTTCAGAATAAATCTTTCGTCTGAACTTCAACTTTCTTACCTCATACATTATTATAGTCATAACATGAGGAAAAATAAAGAATTATATATTGCTAAAACACGAAATCACGAAATGTTTAGACAGGATTCTTCACGAAATCACGAAATGTTTAGACAGGATTCTTCACGAAATCACGAAATGTTTGAATCACACAGCACCCTGCATCGTTTTTTATTGAAAGCCATCCCATAGATAAGGATGTCATTCCTTCCGTCATTTCTCAGACAGAGGTCATAATGACGGTCTTTAATCTGCATTATGGCATCTTCAGCCCTTGATTCAAGCTGCTGAAAAGTCTCAGTGTATTTGATTTCGACTATGATACCTGCATCCGGATCCTCAGGCAGCACGATGATATCGGCAAATCCGTCACCGGCTTCTGCATTGGATCTTGTGATCCAGTGCGGATTGGCTGCAAGCAATGCCATCACTATCATGTGGTAAGACACTTCCTTCTCTTCATTCCTTCCCTTTGCATCAAACACGCTGATGGACCGGGACAGCATTGCATTGAGATATTTTTCCACTTCTTCAGTGCATCCATCCCTGAAACTCTTCCAGAATGCCTTTATGCCTTCTTTGTCATTTTCAACAGTACTACTGAACCACTCCCTGATCTGAAAACGGTAGACAGTCCTGACTTCCTCATTGGGAATCCTGAGTCTGAAGGTATTGAGACCTGTTTTCTCCGTATATGTCAGGTATCCGGTTGCAAACAGGAGGCTCCACATATTGTCAATGGTAGTATCGAGCTCATCATATGTCAGTTCCTGCCTGATCGTTTTTTCAATCGATTCTCCTGATAAGAGTTTTTCAAGTTCATCCTTTGTTTTTCTGTCTGCCCTGTCTATGAAACGTCTCACAAGATCGTTGGAACTGGTATTGATCCAGTATGCCTGAGGTTCAGCGTCGGCATCATCCCGAAGGCTGTCTGCATGGTTTATCACATCCCACGGGCAGTACACATCAGCTTTTCCGAATCTGTATCCGTCATACCATTTTTTTGTTTCAGCAAGCCTGTTTTCAAGATTGTAGTACCCAAGAAGGGCTTTCACTTCTTCTTCGGTAAATCCGAACTGATCATCAAACCTTGTATCAGTCACGGAAAATACCCTGAAATTGTTAAGACCGGTGAATATGCTTTCCCTTCCGATCCTGAGGCACCCTGTCAGAACGGCAAGCTGCAGATAATCGTTTGTTTTGAGAGCATCGGAAAGCAGTGCCCTGATAAGTGTCATCATTTCGTTGTAATATCCGTTGCTGAAAGCCTTGTCCAGCGGAACATCATATTCATCGATAAGAATGACGGCCTTTTTCCCGTAATGCAGAAAGAGAAGTCTGGAAAGAAGCTTAAGGGATGAGGAAAGAGTCTCCTCATCCATATGGTATCTGCCGTTTCTGACTTCAGTGAGTGACATGAAAAGTTTTCTGTCAGTTTCAGAAAGCGCTGGGCTTTCCCTGAGAAAGGAAAACCTCTCAGCTGCTTCAGCAATTATGGCATTCAGTCTGTACCTTGCAAAATCAAATGTCCTTCCGTCAACACCTTTCAGCGATATTGATATGACAGGAAAGGATCCCATGTATTCTTCACAAAGTTTTCTGCACCGTGAAATGTATAAGCCATCAAACAGTGATGAATCGGAATTAATGTCAAAGAAACAGCGGAGCATGCTCATTGCCAGGGTCTTCCCGAAGCGACGCGGACGGGTGAATACCATGACTTTTGCAGGGTTTTCAATCAGTTCCTCAATCATTGAGGTTTTATCAGCGTAATAGAATCCTTCTGTTCTTATTTCCTCAAAACTTTCGATTCCTATAGGCAGCTTAACCATAACAGAAGAGCTCCCGGAGGAGCTCTTATATCTTATTCCCATTCCTTTATGCCCTTGAGTATTTTCTCATGGCTTCTGCGTCTTGGGTCTATCCTGTTCTGTATCCAGCCTACCGCCTTGGTCATCAGGGCTGCGATGACGAAGTACATTATCGCGGTGAGGATCAGGGGGAAGAAGGCTTCATAGGTACGGCTTCTTACCAGGTCACTTATCTTGGTAAGATCGAGTACCGCAATGTAACCTACAACTGAGGTTTCCTTGATCAGGGTGACGACTTCATTCTTATAGATCGGAAGGAAGTGCTGTGCGGCCTGAGGCAGGAGGATGCGGAAGAAGCTCTGGTGATCGGAATAACCGAGTGCAGTCGATGCCTCCAGCTGTCCGCGTCCGATCGCATTGTAGCCGACACGCAGCATGTCGATCATGGAGCATGCGAACATGAGCGAGAAGCCCACAACCGATACCCAGGTACCGCTGAGTCTTGTTGAACCGAATACGATGTAGTAAAGGATCATCAGCAGTAGGACAGTGGGCATGCCGTGGATGAGCCAGAGGAGGAAGTTGGTGGCACCGTTTGCAAGTTTATTGCCATGACGGCAGAGCATGTAGATGGCAAAACCGATGATGGTTCCGCATACGATTGATGTGATCGTAATGACTATTGTCTCAACCGCGCCCTGCACGAACAGTTTCCATCTGTTTTCCTTGATGAATGTCTTGTAGAAACTGTTCTGAAGCTTTTCAAAAAAACCGACTGCAGAGTCATCCTCCCCGAGTACGACAAGTTCGATCGGGGTTGTGTAGTAAACATCGGAAAGCGTTCCGGTCTCATTTCTTTCCTCACTGACCACGATGTTCATTCCGATGTCGTACTTACCTGTCTCGACACCCGGTGCGATCGCTTCGAAGGGAACTTCGAAGAACTCCGGCGTGTAACCGTAGGCACGGGCAAAGCGGCATATGAAGTCAACGTCAAAGCCTGAGATCTGACCGTGGCTGATGAATGAGAACGGCTCGTAACCGCCTTCAACCGCAACCGAGATCGTTCCGTTCTCACCGGTGAAGCCACCGACATCACAGGTATCGGTATCGGGGTCGAAATCAGCGATCCAGTAGTCATAGAGCTCGGAAAGCATCCCGTTTTCATGGCTTGTCCTGATGAACTCGTTAAGCTCCCTTAAAAGACGGTCCTTCTTGCTGTTGTTACCGATGATGCACGTTGCATTTATGTAGCCCGCAGGTTCATCCAGAACGGCAAGTTCAGGATGATTCTTATGCTGGACTCCGAATGACACTGCCTCAATAAGGTAGGCATCAACCTTGCCGCTAGTAAGGGCCAGGATCATGTCATTGGGCATCGTGTAGTACTGGAAGGTGGCATTGGGGACCTTATCCATTATGAGTTCCTCATAGAGGACTGCCGTCTGGACACCTATGTTCTTACCGTCAAGATCCGAAAGTGTCTTTATGTCAGAGGCGGATACTGCTGAGAGAAGTGTCAGCATTACCAGAAGAATCATTACTAACCTTTTCATCACACTCACTCCTCAACCCACTTAAAGCTCATCGTAATCTGATGGTGATATCCAAGCTCATCATCCTCAAGTTCCTTCTGGGTAACACCAGTGGTGGGTTCCTGCAGGAGGAGGCGGAAGAGCTTACTTTCGATCGTGGTGACATCGAGGCGCTCACCGTTGTACTTAATGGTCATGGTAAGTATGTCTGACTTCTCGGAATATTCAATTCTGACCAGGATATCGGGAGTTCCCACAGCATAGTCCGCAAGATTGTTGATACAGATTTCCTCAAGCGCAAGCAGGAGCTTTGAAAGACGCTCTGCCTCAATGAGCAGTTTCTCACCATAACCGTGAAGTTCCTCGCTCATTGCCTCAAGATCGAACTCAGTTGAGTCGATGTGGTAAGTGAGGGATGAAAGTCTCTGGATGAACTTTCTGGTAATTTCCTTCTTCGGATGCTCGAAGATCTCACGGGGAGTGCCCTCCTCGTAGATCTCGCCGTCATACATGAAAAGTATGCGGTTGCTGATCTTCCTGGCAAAGTCCATCTCATGGGTTACGATCATCATGGTGCGGCCCGTCTTTGCAAGCAGCTTTATAACTGACTGTACTTCACCGATCATGCTCGGGTCGAGCGCACTTGTGGGCTCGTCGAAGAGAATGATGTCAGGATCCATTGCAAGCGTTCTTGCAATGGCAATACGCTGCTGCTGACCTCCCGAGAGCTCATCAGGGTATGAGAAAACCTTTGATGACAGACCTACGGAGTCAAGGAGGTACATTGCCTTGTCATAAGCTTCCTGACGGCTTCTTCCAAGCAGTGTGATCTGGGGATTCATGATGTTTTCGATGACGGTGAGATGTCCGAAAAGGTTGAAGGACTGGAATACCATGCCCATCTTCTTCCTGACCTCATTGAGGTTACAGCCCCTTTCGGTTATATCCTGACCATCGACGATGATACTGCCTGAAGTGGGTTCAGTCAGCATGTTGATGCATCTCAGCAGTGTTGATTTACCGGTGCCCGACGGTCCGATTATCGATATGATGTCTCCCTTGTTGATGGTAACATTGATGTCCTTCAGCGGGATCGTCTCATCATCAAACTCTTTCCTTAAGTGTTTAATCTCTATCATCTCACTCCACAAGGCTTTGCCCGAAAAATGAAAAGCGACACGGAAACACAACGGACCGACCGGTAAGCTCAGCTTACTAGTTGTACCCGCACTTTCCTCTGTCGACTTTCTTCATGATTCCAGGTTACCTCACCCGTACAAAATATTTAAACAACACCCTTATAAATTATGAGGGGGTATTGGTCAAGGCTTTTTCCCCCAACTTTCGAAAATAACGCTATAATCCAAAAACACGGAAAAAATGTTTGCTTTTCGGCAGAATCCATGGTTCAATGGATGTTGCGTTTTGTTGCAGAAAAAGAGGTGATTTGTAATGAATCATGAAAAACCGGATGTCTCGAACATCTACTCACTTGACGGCAGGGTACCTGTTTCCAAGGCCATTCCGTTCGGTCTTCAGCACGTGCTTGCCATGTTTGTATCCAACGTCACTCCGATCATCCTGATATCGGGGGTTGCCCTTGCTGACGGTCAGCCGTTCTCCACGAACGATATGGCACGTCTCATCCAGGCAGCCATGCTGGTCGCCGGACTTGGCACCCTGATCCAGCTATATCCAGTGTGGAAAGTGGGCTCAAAGCTTCCCGTGGTAATGGGCTTAAGCTTCACGTTTTTGTCCCCGATGATGCTGCTTGCATCAAGGGACTACGGCCTGATGATAGGTGCGGTAATGGTCGGAGGATGTATAGAAGGAATCCTGGGACTTACTGCGAAATACTGGCGGCGCTTCATCACTCCTGTCGTCAGTGCATGTGTCGTCACGACGATCGGATTTTCACTGCTTTCCACCGGTATTTCCACACTGGCGTCCTCCGGGGCATACCCCATGGGCTCCTGGCAGAACCTTACGGTCGGAGGCATCACACTGCTTGCCTGCCTGCTTTTCCACTCCTTCTCAAAGGGCTTCATGAAGAACCTCTACGTTCTCATGGGACTTGCAGTAGGATATGTTGTTTCCATCTTCTTCGGCATGGTTGACTTCTCATCGATGGCAGGGACCGTCAGGGATCTGGGATTCATCTCATTTTCCCGTCTCTTTGCCACAGCACCGAAATTTGAACTCGGTGCGATAGTATCGGTAACACTTGTCTTCCTGGTTTCCGCTGCAGAGACAATAGGAGACACCACCGCGATCTGTCAGGGAGGACTTGGGCGTGACATTACGGAAAAGG